>JAFRLI010000211.1 GCA_017431255.1 Victivallales bacterium | reverse complement strand
TAGCGCCCCTAAGAGTAGTGCCCCCCTAAGAGTAGTGCCCCCCTAAGAGTAGTACCCCTAAGAGTAGTGCCCCTAAGAGAGTAGTGCCCCTACGAGGTGTTTTCTAGGAGTTCGAGTGCCTTTGCAATCTCCTCTGCGTCATTGAAGTGGTGTTTGAGACCTTGGATTTCCTGGTAGTCCTCGTGTCCTTTTCCTGCTACGAGAAGGATGTCTCCCGTTTGAGCGTCAGCGATTGCCTGTCGAATGGCGGTGCGACGGTCAGGGATGGTGAAATGTGTGGTATTGCCGGGGATTCCAGGTAAGATTTCGCGGATGATGTCGTTGGGGTCTTCGGTTCGAGGATTGTCGCTCGTGACATAGAGTACATCGGAGAGTTTTGCGGCGGCAGCGCCCATCTTGGGGCGTTTGGTTCGGTCGCGGTCGCCTCCGCAGCCGAAGACCGTAAGGATGCGGTTATGCGGGAGGCTCTGCAGGGTGGACAGAACATTGGAGAGTGCGTCGTCCGTATGTGCGTAGTCAACGAACACGGCGAATCGGTTGCCAGGGACGGGGACGGGCTGCAGACGACCAGGCGCGCCGTAGCAGGCTGCAAGGACGCGCTCCACGGTCTCCTGTGGAATCTTGAGGGTCCAAGCCGCAATGGCGGCTCCCGCGACGTTGGAGGCATTGTAGAAGCCAGGCATGGGCGTGTGCAGATTCCACTGTTGCCCATCGGGAAATCGCAAGGAAAAGGAAGTTTCTGCCGGCGTGAGTTGCAGATTGGAACAATGAACGGTTGGCGTGCTGGAATCCAGTTGTTCTCGAAATGCGAATCGCAGGAGATTTCCGGTGCCCTGAAGTTCTTGTACGAGGCGACGAGCGGTTGGGTCGTCGCAGTTGAGGATCGCGGGGGCGTTTGGAGCCAGATGCCGTGTGAAAAGGAGTTTTTTCGCCTGGTAGTACTGTTCCATCGTCTTATGGTAGTCGAGGTGGTCTTCCGTGAGATTGGTGAAGATGGCTGCCGTGCATTTTGCAGTGCCGAGGCGTCCCTGTTCCAGCGCGTGGCTAGAGGCTTCCAGGGCGACATCGGTAACCCCGTTTCGTCGCATTCGGGAAAACAGTTCCTGCAGGAAGAATGGGGTAGGCGTCGTGCGGTCTGCGGGGAGGCGTTCTCTCTTTCCCAGGTCGTATTCGATGGTGCCGACCAGACCAGTATTTCGTCCGTCGGCACGCAGGAGTTCTCGTAGAAGCCATGCGGTGGTGGTTTTCCCATTCGTACCCGTCACGGCTGTGATGTGCAGCTTTTCGGCAGGTTTTCCGGCAAACAGTTCTGCAACCAGCCCGATGGCGCGGTAGGCGTTGTGTACTTGGAGCCAGGGGATATGTGCTGGCAACGGCACAGGGCGTTCCAGCAGGATGGCGGCAGCGCCGTTGGAAAGTGCCTGTGGAATGAAGTCATGTCCATCCAGGTGTTCTCCCTTCATGGCGCAGAATAGCCAGCCGGGGCGCACGGTGCGGGAATCGGCGGACGCACCCCAAAGGCGTACGTCGGTGGCTCCACCGTGCGCTACGATGAATGGGAGAAGTTCAGTATGGAGAGTGGACAGTTCCATGGGCAAAAAAAAGCTCTTCGGCACAGCGTCGAAGAGGGCAAACAAGGAGATTCCATACTGAAGGCAAAGGGTCCCGCCCATCTCCCACCTCGCCCACCAAATTCTGCCGCCGCCTGTGTCGCCTGCAGGAGACCGCACTCGCGGAACTCAACTAACTGCAGTGGCAATTTCCGACTTTGGTTCAGACTAGCCTGGGAAGGTGACAAAGCCTAAGCCCAAGTTTCGTGGAACCGCAGGACTTCCATTGCCTGCAAGCACGTTCAGAACTTGTGGGATTGATGGGGGTGATGGGACTGTTGGAACACACACTTTGGGTGCATTACTGCACTCAGTAATAAAATAACCCTCTTCGTCGCTGTGTCAAAGAGCAAATCATGATTTTTTCCGGAAAATTGCAAAAAAACTCTCAACGAACCGCCGTGTTTTTTGCGGTAGTTTCGCTAACCAATTCCATTGCTGGAACTTGAAGGATTTTGAGGGTTTCCAGGGCAATTTCCGAAAAAGTGGTTCCGCAGACGGAGCCGCCGTATTGAGCGCGGCCGGATGGCTCGTCAGCAGTAATGAGCAGTACAAATGCAGGGTTTTCGGCAGGAACGAAGCCCGTGAAGGAGGCGGTGTTTCTGCGCCGGTCGTAGTAGAGTTTGCCGTTGTCTCCTTTGGAGAGTTTCATGGCGGTACCGGTCTTGCCGGCGACATGGTAGCCAGGGACGGCTGCCGAGGTGGCCGTGCCGCCTTTTTGGACGACCGTCATGAGGCATTCGGTAATCTTCTGCGAGGTTTCCAGGGAGATGGGTTGGCTCTTGCGCCGGGGAACGGAGCGTTCCACCGTTCCGTCCTGGAAGACGACGCGGTCAATGAGGTAGGGTTGCATCATGACACCGCCGTTGGCGATGGCACCGTATGCCTGGACCATCTGGAATGGCGTCACGAGAATCGAGTGACCGATGGCGATGCGCGACACGTCGATGGGACGCCAGCGTTCCACAGGTGCCAGAATGCCTCTGGATTCTTTCGTGAACCAGCGTGGCGTTCCTTCCAGTGGGTGGAATCCGACCTGGGTCTTGTGCCCCATTCCGAAGTCCACCAAGTAGTGGTAGAAGTCCTTGTCGTTCATGGTATCGATGACAACTTTGGCAGAACCGATGTTGGAGGATTTCTGGATGATTTGCTTCACGGTCAGGAAGTCGAAGCGGACATTGCCGTGTTCGTGGAGAGGGCGTCCGCCACCGTAGGACCAGGAACCGTTCTCGCAGTCGAAGAGTTTCTCAACGTCGAACCGTCCAAAATCCATGGCGGAGGAAACGCTGATGGCCTTCATGATGGAGCCTGGTTCATAACCGCTGAACAGGGCATGGAACTCGCGGTTTTCCGCAGTGATGGTGTGTCGGTCGTTTCCATCGAAGTTCGGATATTGCGCGATGGCCATGATGGCACCGGTGCGAGGGCTCATCATCAGGGCGTAGGCGCGTTTGGGAGAGTGTTTTTCGACGAGGCGGGCAAGACCGTCTTCGACGATTTGCTGCACGGCAAGTTGGATGGTCAGGTGGATGTTGGCACCGTCGAGATGCGAGGCGTATACGGTGCGCGGGATGGAGTTGGGGGAGACTTTTCCGTCGAGCAGGAGATGTCGTCGTCCTGTGCGCCGTTTGAGTTCCTTGTCCATGAGGAGTTCGATTCCGGAGAGACCGTTTCCGTCGGCGTCACAGATGCCAAGCGTATTGGAAAGGAGCCGTTTTTTGGGATAGACGCGGAGGGAGTTATCCTCGAAGTGGATGGAGTTTTTGGGAAGACGGTATTTGACGAGGCGGGTGTTGGGGACTCGTGCCCATTCGAGGAAATCCATCTGTAGGCGGTCGGCGGTTTCGAGTGGCAGGTGGTGCATGACAAGCAAGGGGGACTTGCGGCGGTAGCCGCGTGCGACCTCGGCGAGGAGGGAACCGGGCGCCAGTTCCAGTTCGCGCTCCAGCGTGTCCACGACCTGAGCCGCATTTTCCAAACTGCCGACCATACGCGGACGGAACGTGATGTTCCGCATCTTTTCATCCAGGGCTTCTTTGTCTTCCACAAAGCGAATGCCGCCTAGATTGAGTTGACGAACCTTCCGCTGCGTCGCCGGGTTGGCGTGCTTGACTACCATGACGGAAAAGTCGTCCATGACATTCCGTTGCGCACGCATGAGCAGTTCCCGTTCATTCAAGTTGAGTTTCAACGCCAGAAAATGGCAAAGTTCCGGAAGCATTTCAGGATTCTCTTCGTCCACCTGCTTGGGTGTCATAAAGAGGTCGCGAGTGCTGACATTTCCGACGAGGAGGTTGGTGTCCTGGTCGAAGATTTTCCCACGGAATCCAAGCATCCGCTGCTGGAAGCCGAGGAGACGGTCGGCTTCTTTGCGGTACTTTTCGTGATTGGTGATTTGGATTTTCCAGAGATTCCCCGCGACCATGACGGAGAAAAGCGTCAGAGCGATGCCTGGCAGAATGAAATGCAGGCTAATGCGCATGCGCACGTTGCGCGGAATGGGAATGGGCTTGTGCTTTCCCGGGCAGACTGGCGCGATGCGCAGCACCCCCATTACCCACGAACGCAAGCCATCCCAGGCGCGGAAGAACATCCCGCGTCTGTGGAAGGATTTGGATGGGTAACTGGCTTGCGTCATTGTGGAAGGGGGCAGGGGAGTTGCCGGGTGGATGGAGGATTATTGAATGTCTTCTACGCGCGTGACGGTGTAGGGGGTCGGGTAGACTTTCTGCGTGATGGATGCCATGTTGAAGGAACGAAGATTGCCGAAGACGCTGTTGGCGACCGCTTCCTGGTGGTCGGCGCGCTCCATCGGATCGAGGAAACAGACCTGTCCCGGCGCGGGAATGGTCATCTTGGCCATGCGCGCAAACTCCACGACCTTGCTGGATTTGAGTGCTTCTTGTTCGGTGCGCTGGTTGCTGAGGAAGGAGCGGATGCTGTTGATGTCTTTTTCAAGGGAGACTATCTGCTGGTCAAGCGCCGCAATCTGGCGCTTTTGATTCATATATACCAGACCGATGGAACCGATGATGGCGGCAATGAAAACGAGGATGGCGAGTTCCACCCAGACGGGAACTGCGTTCGATTGGTCACTCGACCCGGAATCATGTTGTCGGTAGGCGTTGTTGGTCATTTCTTTGTCTCCTTTGTTTGACCGTTTATGTTGGTGTGTAGAAAAAATCAGAGTTTGCGGGCGACGCGGAGTTTCGCGCAGGATGCCCTGGGGTTGGCGTTGACTTCCTCGTCCGACGGACGAACGGGGTGCTTGGTGAGGATTTCCATCGTCTGCTTCTTGCCACATACGCACATCGGCAAACCCGGCGGGCAGACGCATTTGGCGGCTTCATGGACGAAGAACTGCTTCACCATTCGGTCCTCCAATGAGTGAAACGAAATGATTGCGAGTATCCCGCCCGATGACAACAGGTCCGCCGCCGCGCGAAGACCTTTCTCGAGTTCGCCCAGTTCGTTGTTGACGGCAATCCGCAGCGCCTGGAACGAACGGGTCGCCGGTGGCAGTCCATGCTGGTGTGCCCGCCCGACCACGCGTTCGAGCAGTTCGGCAAACTCCCCCGTCGTCCGCCACGGTGCCGTGGCACGGCGCTCGACCACCGCCCGCGCGATTTGTCGCGAACGACGTTCCTCGCCGTATAGATAGAGGATGTCCGCCAATTTTTTCTCATCGTATTCGTTAAGAATCTGGGAGGCTGTCAATGTGGCATTTGGGTCCATCCTCATGTCGAGCGGCGCGTCGAAGCGGAAGGAGAAACCGCGTTCTGGCGTGTCGAGTTGATGGGAGGAGACACCGAGGTCCAGTAGGATGCCGTCCACTTGTTCCCACCCGTGCGCATTGGCGAGTGCCTGCATGTCAGAGTAGTTGCCGTGGACGAGGGCGGCGCGGCTGCCGAAAGGCGCGAGTTTTTCGCGTGCGGCTTCGAGGGCAGCGGGATCGCGGTCGATTCCCAGCAGTTCGGCGTCAGGCCTCGCTTGCAGAAGGAGTGCCGCATGGGAGGCTCCACCGACGGTTCCGTCCACGAAGCGGGTGCCCGCTGCGTCCTTGAGGACGGCGGTCACTTCTGCTGGCATGACGGGAACGTGGTGGAACATGGTGGTTGTTATGGTTGGAGGTTAATTGAGATGTTGGTAGTTTTGCAATTCGCGTTTGCGGTATGTGTTTTTCTCGAGGGCTGGAATCATGTCCTTGGCACGGCCCTTTTCCATCTGCCAGGTGTCGTAGTCCAGAATGCGTCCGAAGCCCAGGGAACCGACGATGGAGACTCTCGACTTCAGACCCGCGTACTCGACAAGACCTTGCGTGAGTGCCACGCGCCCCTGCTTGTCCGGGGTAACCAGTGCGCTCAACGAACCGATTGCCATTGCACCGCTGCCGTTCTCTTCGTCGCTTATGTTCATCGCCATCGTCTCTTCCACAATGCGATCGAAATCTTCCGGACGGACCACCTTCAAAGTCTTGCCCGTGCTCGGCACGATGAAGAACGATTCCCCTTCCTCGCCCGAACGCCAGTTCTTCGGCAGCAAAATACGACGCTGCGGGTCCAGCGTGCAGTCGCTGTCCCCCAGGAAGTATTTTTTGCTGACTGGATTGCTCGGCATCGTTCTACTCTTCTGCCCCTTTTTCCCGGCGGAGAGGGCGATTCATCCTAAAATCACCTTTTTTCGCCAGTTTTCATCCTAAAATCACCTTTACGATACACCCGTTTTTTTTCAATGCAAATCGATTTTGCAAAAAAAATCGCTTTTTTTTGATTTTTTTTCGAAAAAAATCCAAAATCTCCCATTTTCCTCTCAAAACAACTCTCGAAAAGGAGACCCCCTTTTCGCTTTCCTCACATCTCCATCACGTCATGCCATAATCGCGACCTGCGGTCTGCGACCTCCGACCTGTGACCTGCGTCCTGCGACCTTTACCCTGCGCCCAGTTCCTTGCGACCTGCAACCTGCCACCTGCGACCTGTAATTTCCAGTACTTATTTCAGTTTGAGACCACCTTGTTAACTGCATAAAATCGCGGGTCGCGAATGTCTAAGGTCGCTGGTCGTGCAAAGTCAGTGAAATAGGAGGGAGAATGAGAAATGGGTTGACCTGTTTTCGTTCCTGTTCCCTCAGAAATCACATTCCAGGAAGGAAACCCTATTTTTCCTGAAAATCTGCCGATTTTTGCAGGAGTGATTTGCACACTGCCATTTTCGTGGTATATTAATTGAGGTTTTTGACAAAGGGGTCATAGCTCAGTTTGGCTAGAGCGGTACGTTCGCATCGTACAGGTCGCGGGTTCGAGCCCCGCTGACTCCACCACCCAACTTATCACGAGGTCTGATGGCAATCGCTGTCAGACCTCGCTTCGTTTCTGCTCTTTCTCCCTGCAAGACGGGCATTTGCGAAGATTCTCTCTCGGAGAATGAATAGTTGCCAGAGAAGGCTTTTTCGGGCGTTTTCGCCTACCGGAAACGCCGAAATCCATTCTTGTTCTCCGTTTTTTCTCTGCGAGTAAGGGTCATGGCAATTATTACCACTGTGCGCGAACCCATCCTTGTTCTCTTTTTTCCCAAAAATTCTCTGCGGGGCGTTTTTGAGTAGGGAGTAAAGGTCGCCCAAAGTTGGGTTCCG
>JAFRLI010000210.1 GCA_017431255.1 Victivallales bacterium | reverse complement strand
CTCTAGCCCCTCTAGAACATCTAGCACATCTAGCACATCTAGCCCCTCTAGCCCCTCTAGCCCCTCTAGCCCCTCTAGAACATCTAGTACATCTAGAACATCTAGTACATCTAGCACATCTAGCACATCTAGCCCCTCTAGCACATCTAGCCCCTCTAGCACATCTAGCCCCTCTAGCACATCTAGCCCCTCTAGCCCATTTAGCACATCTAGCTCCTCTAGCCCCTCTAGCCTATGTACACACTGAGAAACAAGTTTTTGGAAGTGAAAATGGATGAAGCGGCGCGCATTGTGTCGCTGAAACGGATTGGTTGCGAAAACATTCTCACTGGCACTACCGGAGAAGGGTTCCGTGCAGTATTGGCATTTGTGGAGAAAGAACGCCTGGAGAATGTGGCGGTCGGCAGTCGCCAAACCTGGCGCATTCATGCGACCAAGACGCGTCTGGAATATGTTGCGGATACTCTGGTGTATTCGGACGGACTTCGGGACGACAATGTGGCGCAGTGCCAAGTTGCGCTTCATGTGCAATTGGACGGCGAGCAACTCGTCTTTTCCGCAGAGGTCGAAAACGGGACGACTGCCTACATTACGGACTTTGAGTTCCCGCGTGTCGGCGAGTTGAAGGATTTGGGGGACGGGATTCCGACGCTGTTCGTCCCGATTCAGTCAGGTCGTGCATTTGTGAATCCGGGAGCCGCGCTGTCGAAGTCGGATTCGCGTGAGCAATTTGCCAATTCGATGGAGTTTGTGTATCCCGGTCCTATTTCCATGCAGTGGATTGCGTTGTGCGGCAAGAAGTTCTGCCTGGCATTGGAGGCCAATGACGCAACCTTCGCCGCATGCGCATTCCGCGTCAGCGGACGTTTGGGCGGCGAAGGTGCCATGACGCTGATGTACGACCGCTATGTGTCGGTCAATCCAATGTCTCATGCGACGTTGGCACCCGTAAAATTGAAGTTCTACGAGGGAGACTGGCGGCGTTGCGCTGCGGAATATGCGTCGTGGATTCGTCCCTATCGTCCATCGCACCAGCGTCCGCAGTGGGTGATGGATATGCAGGGGTACTACCTGGTCATCAACAAGCAGCAGTTCGGGTATGATATGTGGCCGTACGGGACGTTGCCTGAACTCTATCAATATGCGCAGGAGTGCGGTTGCGACGTGCTAGGCCTGTTCGGTTGGTACGAAAGCGGACACGACAACCGCTATCCCGATTTGAAGGTTTCCCGTACGCTCGGCGGTGCAGCCGCCCTCAAGAAGAACATTCGCGCGGTGCAGGCGAAGGGCGGTCATGTCACGCTCTATTACCAAGGACACCTCATTGACCCCAATTCCGACTTCTACAAAAAGGAGGCAGCGCCCATTACCCTGCGCACCATCTGGGGACAGGAGTACGTGGAATACTACAACAAGTCCCATCAGAGCGGATTCCTGGCAGACTTCTCCCACAAGCGCTTCTCTATGGCGTGCCCTTCCACGAAAAAATGGCGCGATTTGATGGTTTCGCGTGCCGATTGGCTTGCTTCCTTCGGTTCCGATGGCATGCTCTACGACCAACTCGGCGGCATTCGTCCATACGTCTGTTTCGGCAAAGGACACCATCATGACGGGGACTCCCCTGCACGCGCACAAAGCGGCGGGCGTCGCAAACTCCTCCATGAACTCCAGACCCATTCCAAGGAAATCTCCCCCGAGTTCGGATTTGCCACCGAGCACATTACCGACATCTACTCCACCTATCCCGATTTTCTGCACGGAATCGCGGCCTTTCCTTCCTCCCACAATGCGGAGGCAAACGCGACGGCGCATCCCGAACAGGGCGGGGAGTATATGGTGCCGCAGATGTTCCGTTCGTGCTTCCCCGAGGTGAAAATCACCATTCGCAATCCCCGCCCGTACATGAACAGGCGATTCGTGAACTTCGCGTTCGTGCACTCCTTCCTCCTTGAACAGGAATTGCGATATCGTTCAGATGTGGACGATACCCGCAACGGGACCTTCGCCGCAGAACACGCCTACGCCAAGAGCATCTCGGATTTCCGTCGCCAAAACTGGGATATCCTGGGGTACGGAACCTACCTTGACAATGCATTTGCGCGTTCCAGCATGCCGTCGCTGGTTGCGGTATCCTACGAAGCGGGGGACAAACGCGCCGTGGCACTTTGGAACGATTCGGAAAAGCCCGTCGAACTCTCCTGCTTGAAACTGTCTTCTGGCATGGCGGTTGCGGAGATTCTCACGCCTGATGGCAAGCGTGCCAAACGTTTGCCGGCCCGCCTGGCGGCGGAGTCCGTGGCACTGCTCCTGCTCAAATAAGGGCACCCCTTCATGAAACTCTACAATCTACGCTGGAATCCAAGCATCTCTTCGTTTCGGGACAGCACGTTTCGCATGGGATTCGAGCGTCTCATCAAGGGACAGTATACTGGTCTCAACTGGAGCCTCTGGGAATCCGAGGAACTCGAACCTGGGGACTGGTGCCTGCTGTCGCGTGTCGGTAGCGGGAGCGACGGCGTCGTCGCAGTCGGTCGCTTTGTGAGTTATCCGTATCTGGAGGAATCCTGGAGCAAAGGGACGAAAAAGAAGATTCCTTACGCAGATTTTGAGTTTTACCTGATGCAGGAACCCGAGGAGACGGGAGTGCTGACGGCTTCCGAACTTGCGCAACTTTGTCCTGAGGTTGACTGGCACCACGGCCATTCGGGAATCAAACTCCCCGTTGACGCGGCAGAGTGCCTCGCCATCCGCATTGCCGACATCGTGCTGGCTCGCTACGACAGCCCCGGCAGCCCCTCCTTCGCCATCGCCAAGGGGCACGGGCCACGGGCGTTCCTCTGCGCAATGCTCTCCAGCCTCTGCCCAAAACTCCACCAGACCCTACAGAAAAAGGCTCCCGCAACTCCCGCTCTTGAGGAAAATTGGCTTCCCGATTATGGCGATGAAATCCTCATCGACGAGGACAAGGTCCGCCCCGGCACCCGAATCCAGGATGTCGCCCGCGTCATCTCCTGGAAAGGCGTCTACCGCATTCAGGAATAGCCGGGGTGAGCACGACTCTTAGGGGGGCTATGGCTGGAGGGCGGTGTCAAGTGCCATGAGAACGTAGGAGGTGGCGAGGATGGGGACGTTCTCCCACCAGCGTCCAGAGGCGGAATTGACGAAGGAACCATCGGCCTGTTGGCGTTTTTCGATGGCGTCGAGCAGTTCGGACCGCCAGTCGTGGACGGTTCCCTTTTCGTCGGTGAAGGTGTCCACTTTGAGGACGGCGAGGGTTTTGGCGAAGGTGTGGAGGTAGTAGTAGTATCCAGACTGGCCGACGCCATAGTTTTCTTCCAGAGTGTAGTGTTTTTGGAGCCATTTTGTGGCGGAGGTGACGCGCGGATCATCGGGTTTCACGCGTGCGTAGATGAGGGATTTGAGTCCTGCGTAGGTCACGGAGCCGTAGGAGCGGAGCATTTCCTTCTGGTCGGGGTGCTTCATGGCGTCTTCGGGGCAGTAGATGAACCCGCCGACATCATCGGCGGGTGCGTCTTTGAGCCAGGCGGACTGATTGGTTTCGGCGAGGTTCTGGCAGGACGACAGGAACGTGAGAGCTTTGCTCCAGGCGAGGTCGGCTTTCTTGGCGCGTTCGGGGTCTTTGTTGAGGGGTTCTCGGTCGAGGTGGTCGGTAGCGGCAAGTGCTTCAAGTGCCCAGGAGGTGTTGCTGAGGTCGGCGCGTTGCCGTTTCCCATAGCCGAATCCCTGCTTGGCGGGCTGCCGATTGTCGGAATCCTCGGGGGTGGGGTCTACGGAGAGGAGGTAGTCGCGTGCGTTGCGGATGATTTGCGCGTCTTGTGGGCGGTTTGCCTTGACGAGTGCCAGGAGGCAGATGGAGGTGCTGTAGACGGGGTAGGCGCGGCGGTCACGCGGATTGAGGATGGTTCCGTTGGGTTGCGCGGACTTGGCGATGCTTTCGATGGCGAGGTCGAGTTTGGCGCGGTATTCGGGCTTCTGGGAGACTTTTGCGTCCTGAAGACCGAGGACGACAAGGGCGGTGATGGCTGGGTTCATCAACCACGACCCCGTGAACAGTTGCTGCGGATAGAGGAACGCCGCCGCTTTCTCCTGGATTTTCTCAGCGCGAGCGGTGACTTCGGGAGTGGCGGCGTTGGCGAGGAGTGCGAACGCAAGGAGCAGGGAGAAGATGTGTTTCATAGGCTAGAGGATGAGTTGGATGGGGAAGGGGGCTTTTGCGGTTTCCTGCTGGAGAAGGAAAACCAGCAGCCTGCGGATTTCTTTTTGCTCTTCGGGACTGGTGGTACCCAGTTCGGTGAGAGTGGTCTCCAGGTGAGGAATGCGCAAGGATGGGATGCCATCGGCCATGAAGGGATTGGACTTGGCTAAATCCTCGCGGATTTTCGTCAGGATTTCCACGGCAAGCGGGACGGCGGTCTGCACGGCGGTCGGGAGCGAGAGAAGGGACAGCCAACCGCCGCAATGGAGTTCCACGAGGCGAGGCAGGTTGACGTTTAAGCGTGCAACGGGGAAGATGTTGTTGAGCGGCAGCAGGCGCAGAACCCCGCTGCTGAGTGCCGTTCGCGCTTCCGAAGAAAGGCGTGCTCTCCAGAAGGACGGCGCAGCCGTAGAGGTATCTGCATGGGAGGCACCGTTGCGGAGGAGATGGATTGCCAGAGAAATTACGAACCGCTCGGAAACCTCCTGCAGATCCATGCGCAGCAAGGCGGCTTCGCAACGCTC
Organism: Victivallales bacterium; assembly: GCA_017431255.1. Lineage (GTDB taxonomy): Bacteria > Verrucomicrobiota > Lentisphaeria > Oligosphaerales > Oligosphaeraceae > RGIG2581. The sequence continues at coordinate 3,109 of JAFRLI010000210.1, read as the reverse complement.
TGCAAGGCGGCAACACTGGGTCGGAACCAGCGGGAGGTGTTCCTCCAGAATGCGAGTGAGGGTGGGACGGTCCCACGGTCGCATGTCCTCTTCCGGCAACGGTGCAGGAGGAAGACGCTGTTCGTAGAGTTGCGCGACATCGGGGAATCCGAGGGTTTGGAGCAGGGTGACCACCAGCCGCTCCATATCCGTCCGTGCGGGAGGAGTGGCGGTGCAGGAACGGATTTTGTCCTCGATGGTGGCCGTGATGTCTTCGGCCATCCATACACCCGAAAAGCCGAGTTCGCGAAAGAGTTCGGCGAGGGTGGTTTCTAGTTCCGAGGCCTCGAAGTCCACAAGGCGGCCATTGTGGTCTCGTACCAGAAGAGGTTCTGTGGCGAGGCAAATCATGATTGCGGTGGTTCGTTCTCGTGCGGCGGCAGGTCCTGGCGAATCGTGCTGATGAACTCGTCGGTATCCTTGAAATGACGGTAGACCGAGGCAAAACGAACGTAGGCGACTTCGTCAACGTTCTTGAGTGCCTCCATCACAAGTTCGCCGATGTGCGCGGATTCGACTTCGGTGGTGTTTTCCTGGACGATGCTGGTGGTGATGTCATTCACCATCTGTTCAATCTGCTCCTGGGAGATGTTTCGTTTCCAGCAGGCCATGCGGATGCCGTCACGCAACTTGTCTGGTTGGAAATCTTCGCGCCGACCATCGCGCTTGACAACATAGATGTCCGCAGGAATGATGGATTCGTAGGTGGTGAAGCGGAAACCGCATTTGAGGCAGAGCCTTCGTCGTCGAATGACATCGCCCTCTTTGGAGACCCTGGTTTCGATGACTTTATCATCGTTGGCTTGGCACTTGGGGCATCGCATGGGTGGTTCCTTTGGTCTTCAGGGGAGATCCCTGTGGATTCGCTGAATGCTGGTGGCACGTCCGTTTTCGTCGAGTTCGACGATGGTGGCATGCAGGCGGATGCCGTTCTTGCAAACGTTGAACCGCGATGGCATTCCTGTCGTAAACTTTCGTAGGACGGGATCAATTTCCCGTCCCAGGATGGATTTTCGCGAGCCCACCATGCCGACATCGGTCTGGTAGGCGGTCCCGCCTGGGAAGATTTGTTCGTCAGCGGTGGGGACGTGGGTATGAGTGCCGAGTACGGCGGAGGCGCGTCCGTCCAAAAAACGTCCCATGGCAATCTTTTCGGAGGTGGCTTCCGCATGGAAGTCTACCATGAGAAACGGAGTTGCTTCTCGAAGTTGGGCGGAGATTTTGTCAGCGGCCTGGAAGGGGCAGTTGCTGGCTTGCGCGAGGAAGGTGCGTCCAATGAGGTTGAGGACGGCGACTTGCTGGCCGTTGCTTGCGGAAAACACTCCGTAGCCGGCACCCGGCTGTCCTTCGAAGAAGTTGGCAGGACGCAGGACATTCGGGAAATCGAGGATTTCCTGCTCGAAGTTTTTCTGGTCCCAGATATGGTCGCCCGAGGTGAAGACATCCACCCCCGCACCATCCAAATCTTTCAGGCACGTGGCAGAATACCCGTTCCCCGCCGCCATGTTCTCGCCATTGGCAATGCAAAACTCAATCCCCAATTCCGCGCGCAATTCGGGCACAAATCTCTTGACGGCGGCTCGACCGCCTTCCCCGACAATGTCTCCTATGAACAAAACGCGCATGGCTTCCCCAGTTTCAGTTACACTTGTTTTGGCAGAGGTCGTTGCAAAACTCATTTTTGAGTCCACAGAACACACGGAACACACAGAATGCAATTCGCCGCTTCGCGGCGGCTTGCACTTTGTATTTTGTTTTATATCAAGAGTTTGGCCGCGCGTAGCGCGGACAAACAGGTCTGTGTATTCTGTGTGTTCTGTGGACTTCAAAAGTGTTTTGCAATTATCTCTTTAATATACACAATATTTTCTTATATTTCTACCAGGATGGTCACGATTTCCATGCTCTCGTTATGGCCGCGCGGAGTGTGGCACCGTGTCGGTTTTGCAGGCCGTGCTCTGGGCGGTCCTATGCGCCCAGTTCGTGCGCGGTGTGCTAGAGGGGGTGTTCCATGACGAAATCGTCCATGAAGAACCCGTTTCCAATGTCGTTTTTGACCGTTTCGGCGATGGTGAAGCCGTTGCGGAAGTAGGAGCGAATGGCCTTGTCGTTGTGCTTGTTGACATTGAGGATGGCGCGCTGGAAGCCTTCCTTACGGAGAGTATCGAGACCGAATTGAATGAGGAAGGAGCCGTATCCTTTCCCTTGGTGCTCCTGGAGGAGATAGATTTTGTGGAGTTTTGCCGTGCCCTCCGGGTGATAGGGGGAGAGTTGGAGGTATCCGGCGGGCTTGTCGTGGATGAAGAGGATGTAATAAGATACTCCCTCGTCGAACTCCTTTTCCATTACGGGGAGGGAGTACATCATCTCCATCATGTAGGGGATTTGCGGGGGCGGGAGGATGGGGCGGAAGGTGTCTGGCCAGACTTGATCGGCCAGTGTGCGTACCAGAGGGAGTTCTTCCTTGCGTTCAATTTTGTGAAAATGGGGATTGCCTTCCATTTTTGTGTCTCGTTTTAGTGGTGGCGAATGCGTCGTATCTGGACGGAGGCGCAGTCGGCTTTTGGGAGGGCTTGCGGCTTGTCCAGGCGAAGGGTGACTGCTGTGATGAACGGGGAGAATTGGAGGATTTGGGCTGCCAGATGCTCCGCGAGAGCCTCCAGCAACTGGAACTGCGAGTGTTCTGCATACTCCGCCAAGTGCTGGGACAAGGCGTCGTAATCGACGGCGAGCGCGAGGTCGTCGTTGGTGGCAGCGGCACGCGTGTCCATCTCTAGGGTGAAGGAGAGAAGGAGAGGCTGAGCGTGGGTGCGTTCCTCGGGATGGCAGCCGATGATGCAGGCAAGGCGGTAGTTTGTGACGGAGACCAGGTCAGGCATGCGGGTCCTCCTGGGAATGATAGGGGCGTTTGCGGGCGTAGAAGGGGTATCGTTTTTCCAGTTCGGGGGAGATGTCGTCGGGGATGGTAGCCCAGCGTTTATAGAGCCAGATTACATTTTTTGGTATAATTATTTTATCTAAGCTTTCACAATTATAGAATGCGTATTGCCCTATTTCTGTTATATCACTT
>JAFRLI010000209.1 GCA_017431255.1 Victivallales bacterium | reverse complement strand
ACTCCCATAGGGTTTTGCAATTACCTCTTACGAAAAAGGTGGCTTTGAATGGTTCGTTCTTGCTCCTGTGCGTTTGCAGAAATGAGGTTGTGGGATTATATTATATATTGAAGATGAGGAGGATTACCTTGATGACATAACGATGCCAGGAAAGAATAAACAGACGAATTCGGACGCGTGTGAAACTGCGACAGCGGAGGTACAGGTAAATAACGCGCGGGGGCTTCATTTGCGGTTTGCAGGTTTGATTGCCCGCGAAGCATTTCAGTACAAGTCGCGGATAGCGATTTGGAAAGGACGCAGGTCCGTGGACGCGCGGAGTATGGTGGAGATGGGGACGCTGTCGGCGTCAAATGGTTCCCATTTGAAGATTTCCGCGGTTGGGGAAGACGCGACGGCAGCGGTGGGGGCGTTGGTGCATCTGTTCCAGACCTACCATGAGGAGGATTAAGCATGGAGGGGGGCAAACCCAGATTGCTTCATGGGATAGGAGTCACGACGGGAACCGTCGTAGGCAAATGCTGGGTCCGTTTGATGCATGAAATTGTACTGCCGGAACGTCAGATTACCCCCGAGCAGATTCCATCGGAATGGAAACGCCTGGAGGAGGCTCTGGGGCTTTCCCGAGGGCAACTGGAAGATTTGTATGAAAACGTCCGCCAGATGATGGGGGACGACAAGGCGGAAATCATCGAGTTTCACTTGATGATGCTGGACGATGAGGAATTGCTCCAGAACATCCGCACGATTTTGGAACAGGAACTCTGCTGCATAGAACAGGCGGTGGATCACGCCATTGCAGCAGCCTGCACCACGATGCAATCCAAGGCCGACCCCTATTTCCAGGAGCGTGCAGAAGATATACGCGATGTTGGGAACCGCATTCTGCGCAACTTGTTAGGGGAACCCGTCGGCGGCATTCAATATTCCCCGAAGGAACCATCGGTTCTGCTGACGGATGATTTGACTCCGACTGAGACGGCGCACCTGGACCTGAACATCGTCAAGGCGATTGTAACTCGCGGCGGTAGCCGAACTTCGCACACGGCGATTTTGGCGCGTGCATTGGGGATTCCCGCGATTGTGGCAGTTCAGGAGACGCTGGACGGTCTTGCGGACGGGATGGAGGTGGCGCTGGATGTCTCTCGTGGCGTGGTGATTGTAAATCCCGATGAAGCGACTGCTGCCGCATATCGCGCCCGCGAGGAAAAGCAGAAGGCTCTTCTGGCGCAGATGCTGGACGAGAACCGTCTCTGCCCCGAAACACGCGATGGTTTCCAGGCACGGCTCGTGGCGAACGTGGAATTGCCGCACGAAGCAGAGCAGGCAAAACGCCGTTACAATGTGGGAGTCGGGCTGTTCCGTACGGAGTTCCTCTTCATTACCAAGGGCCGTCCCCTGTCGGAGGAAGAACAGTTCGAGAACTACCGCCAGACCGCCGAGGCCGTCTATCCGCGCTCTGTCATCTTCCGAACGCTGGACATCGGCGGAGACAAGGTTCTTAGCCAGTTGGACATGCCGCAAGAACTGAATCCTTTCATGGGTACGCGCGCCATCCGATTCTCCCTTTACCGTCCCGAACTCTTCAAGGAGCAACTCCGCGCCATTTTGCGAGCGTCTGCCTACGGAAAAGTCCGCGTGATGTTCCCGATGATCAGTACGCAGGAAGAACTTGTCCACGCCATCAAGTACCTGGACGAGGTCAAACTTGAACTCTCCCGCGACAATATTCCCTTTAATGACGAGCTGGATGTGGGCTGCATGATTGAAGTCCCTTCGGCCGCACTTCTGGCGGAACGTCTGGCTCCCATGGTCGATTTCTTCAGCATCGGCACGAACGATTTGGTGCAGTACTCTCTGGCAGTTGATCGTGGCAATCCCGCCATCGCTTATCTCTACCAACCCGCGCATCCAGCAGTGCTGCGCCAGATGAAGCATGTGGTGGATGCGGCCTATGCCAGCGGCAAATGGGTGAGCGTATGCGGTGAAATGGCAGCGGAATTGCTCTACACGCCACTCATTCTGGGAATGGGCATCCATGAATTGAGCATGAGTCCAATGTCCCTGCCATCCGTACACCAGTTGATTTCCAACATTCGCATGCAAGACGCGGAAATACTGGTGGCGCAGGCTTTGGAATGCAATGACGGGCTGGAAGTGGACGCGCTTTGCCGAAACTTCCTGCAACGTGCTTGTCCAGAGATTCTTACAGGCGATGATTTGCCGCCTCTTCCGTAGGAGGTGTCCATGAAAGTGCTCTTGCACCGAGGGTCGGACAGCCTGGACGGCGAACTGCAACGGCAAGCGGGAATCTGCGTTCCGCGAGGCTGTGATGGACGGGGCTACTGCCGTCAATGTAAAGTATTGCTTTGCAGTGGGGAATGGATAACAGAAGGCACGCGTGTCGTACCCCTTCGCGAACCCATTCCAGCGTTGGCATGTCGCACCCGTCTGCTTTCTCAAACGGGAGAAATCATTGTACCCGATAAAGTTACAGGTGCAACGCGAATTGTGGACGACTGGCGCGGGGAGGCTTTGCCAAAAGCGGACGGGATTCGGGTCGGCATTGACATCGGGACGACCACTGTCTGTATGGTGGTAATGCAGGACGGCCATATCGTTGGCCGAGCAAGCGCCCTCAATGCCCAGCGACGCTTTGGAGACGATGTTGTGACGCGAATATCGCACGCCTCCACTCTCGCTGGACGCGAAGAACTGCGGCTGGCCATGATAGAGACGCTGAACTCCCTTCTGCGGCAACTTTCTACAACGCAAGCAGACGCCATTGGCGTCTCTGGCAATACAACGATGTGCCTTCTTTTGCACGGAATTGACCCGACGCCTCTAGGCGGTGCCCCGTTCACGCTTCCGTGCCGCTCATTCCCCGTTTTGGACGGACACGCGCTGGGGTTAGCGTGCAGTGGTCCCGTGTACACGATGCCGCCGATATCCGCATATCTGGGCGGCGACATCACGGCTGGTCTATCGGAGACCTCGCCTTCCCCTGGAGACCTTCTGGTGGACCTGGGAACCAACTGCGAACTGGTGTTCTGTACGGCAAAAGGTCTGTTCTGCGGTGCTGCGGCAGCAGGTCCAGCCTTCGAGGGCAGCGGTCTGGAATGCGCCATGGCGGCGCAAGTTGGCGCCATCGACCATGTGCTGCCTGGGTTGCGCTATTCCGTCATCGGCGGTGGCGAACCGCAGGGCTTTTGTGGTTCTTCCCTGATCGATTTGCTGGCAGTCTTGAGAAGGGAAGGGCGCCTCTCTCGCGAAGGACGCTTGATTCCGCCGGCAAAGCATTTTTCCCTGGCCCCAAATGCCCGCATCTCCGAGGCAGAAATGGAGGAACTTCTCAAGGCAAAATCTGCCGTGTCCGCCGGGATTCGCGCACTGGAAGCCGTTGGTGGAGAATCGGTTCGACGGCTCCTTCTGGCGGGCGGGTTCTCGCTGCATCTTGACGCGAAAAATGCCGCTGCCATCGGAATGCTTCCCGATGTTCCATCGCGCCAGTTCGGCAATACCAGCCTTGCTGGCGCACTGCGGCTTGCCTGCGACCCGGATTCCCTTCCAACCCTACAGGAACTTGCCCTGCGTCCGCAGACGGTTTCCTTCAACGATGTTGCTGGCTTTCAGGAGTGGTTCCTACAGGGCCTCTTCTTGGAATAAGGCTACCACTTTAGCCCGAGTTTGCAGCGGTCGGATTGTTCCTTGCCTTCGCGGTTATAGATTTCCATGGCGTTTTCTGGCATCGTAAAGGTATAGTTTCCAGCTTGTTCCACAAATTCCTGGAACTTCTTGTAATTACGGTTGCGAGAGGCAAACTCCGTTAAAACGTCCTTGCGCGTAGGCAGCAGATATTGCGGATTTTCACCCTTGGGCCACAGGCAGGCCGAAAGATATTCCCGGCTGGTCATCAACCGTACCAGGCGACGAGCAATTACTTGACGCTTCTCCGGGCAGGCGGCCGAGATGCAGACGGGATTGACAAAGTACGGCGTGCGTTTCGGAAGCAACGGGCGGAAGAGGATTCTGTCGGCTAGTTTGCCCGTGTGGGAAAGTCCCTCGGAGTAGTCGATGTAGGCGCGACCATGTCCAGCGGAGAACCATTCGGCGCGAACAAACTGGTTATTGTCCTCTGGATAATAGGCCGCCTGTTTGGTTCCGGTGGCACGGACAAAGTCCAGCAGGATGGCGTCAGCCAATTGAATGGGTTTGGGGTGGTTTTCTTCGAGAAGATAGTGCAGGATTTGGCGATAATTGAGGCCAATGGTAGCGAAACTGTAGAGTGAAAACAGAAGGCCTTTTCCTGGTGGGGGTTGCAGAACATTATCATCAATGCTGCCCAGGGTTTCTGCATACTTTCCCAATTCCAATTTCTGCAAAAGAGCCTCGTCGCCAGGTCGTACGAACAGGAAGTTCGTGCAGAGCATCTGGGGAATCCCATAGTTCACGCCGTTATTTTCAAACTCCTTCTGGCAAAAGGGATAGAAGGCATCCAATTCTTTCTTTTCTAACGGAATCGGAGCCAGAAGTTTCTTGGAAAGGTATCCTCGGAAGAAGGTCCCTTCGCTCACTGCAATGTCAATGCTTGAATCCCACTCCTGCATATAGCAGTCCCATTTGACAAACTCAATGATATGGGTCTCCCCTAACGCCTTCCATTGTTCTTGCAACTCCTTTTCAAATATCTTGATATTAGGAACATATGGGTACAATGCAACGCGCAGGATATCCGCAGAAGCAAGCGATACGAACCAGAACAACGAAAGAATGGCAAAGAAACGACACATGATGAGTGGTTAGTGGT
>JAFRLI010000208.1 GCA_017431255.1 Victivallales bacterium | reverse complement strand
ATGTTAGTTGTTTACCTTAATCCCTCTTTTCGATTTTGCAAAAGAGAACGTTGAAAAATTGGCGTGCTTGCGTTGCCGCGCGGGCTGGGGGGCATATCGACGGCGAGACGCCGTCGGAACGCAACGCGTGCGCAAGACGAGCGAAATGCCGGCGGCGGGTCGCCGCCGGGACACCGCCAACGGCGGGTCGCCGTCGCTACCTTCCGGCGGGTCGCCGCCGGGACACCACCAACGGCGAGACGCCGTTGTTACTTTTTTCGCTGGCGGGCGATTTCCTGTCGGCGGGATTCGATGACGGGGAGGAGTTGTTCTGCGGAGGGGGTGCCGTAGGATTCGAGGAAGACGCGGGTTTCTTCGTCAAGAAGGCTGGAAGGTGCGGCTGGGAGGTGTGCGCAAAACTGGATGAGGTTGCGGGTGCGTTCGTGGGAAGAACGGAAATGGGGGCAGCGGGTTCGGTCGTTGTCGAGGAAATAGATTTGATCGCCGTCGATAGAAAGGTTACCGGGGAGACAGTCGCCATGGACGAAGCCGGCGTTGTGGAGGCTGCGGATGGCGGTGGCGGCGGTCTGAAGGATGTGGCGTCGTGCGTCATCGGAGGTGGATGCGGACTGGAGGGCGTCCCGGACGAGCATGCCGGGGACCTCGCGAGTTGCGAAGATTTGGGTTTTCCCGCGGAGCTCGGCGAGAACAGGTTCGGGGCAGAGGAACCCCGCGTCGCGGAGTTCCTGGTGAAGGCGGACGAGTCGGAACGTCTTGCAGCTGCCGAAGAGATTGCGCAGAAAATGCCGGAATCGCCGTAGGAGAGAGGATTGCACGTCTTCGCGGAAGAACTTGACGTAGACGACGCCCTGTGGCGTTTCGAGGCGTCGCACACTGCGGTCGGGGTAGGACACTACGCAGGTCCCTTCTTGCTCCAGAGGTGCGTTCAGAAGGAACTCCCATCCGGCGCGGACGAGGACTTTTCTGCCAGGCTGGCTTATGGAATGGAAGTCATCCATTGGAAGGTTGTTTCGGAAGGGACGGAAGGGAACAGGTTTTGCAGGGCCGCGCGTCTGCGCGGTCCAGATGGGTTACAAGTTGTGGAGAGCGGTGAAGGAGAGTTGCTCGTGGGTGACGGGATGTCGAATGGAAAGCCGCCAGTTCTGCAGCGCGATGCAGCCGGCGCGATAGGAGACGGCGGAACCATATCGCGCATCGCCGACGAGGGGGTGCCCCGCATGCGAAAGCTGTGCGCGAATCTGGTGGTAGCGTCCGCTTCCCAGCAGAATCTTCAGAAACGCCTGCCCTGCCCCGCGCTCTTCCAGGACCTCATAGGAAAGTACCGCCTCCTTCGCACCTGGCGTGCCCGAAGGAACCACCCGCGCAAAATGCTCGTCATGCACCAGAAAGTTCCGCAAAGTCCCCTTGCGTGCACGCGGAATGCCCGAAACGACCGCGCGATATTCCTTCTCGCACTCGCCTGCCCGCATGGCCTCGTTCAAGCGCGATAACGCCTTGCTCGTTCGCGCAAAAAGGACGACGCCGCAGACAGGACGGTCAATACGATGGACCGCCTCCAGAAACACGGCACCAGGCTTCTGGTACTTTTCCTTGAGATATGCCTTGGCCTGCGCCTCCAGACTGTCCTGCGTGGTGCCAGACGGCTGCGTAAGCAACCCGCCTGGCTTGTCCAGGCAAAGCAGATGATTGTCCTCGAAGATGATGGACAGGCTTGCCATCAGATATCTTTGGGCGGCATCGGTTCGCTCTCCACAAGCATCTTGTGTAGAGCCTGCTGCGCGATCTCGAAGTCCTTGCGTTCCACTACGAACTGCATATTGACCTGACGCGTGGACTGCGCCAGGGCGTGCACATTAATGCCTGCCTGCTGCAAGGCCATAGCCGCTTTGCAGAGGAAGCCAGGAATGCCCATGTTCGAGCCAATCACAGAAACCATCGCCACCGGGAAACTCCGAACCTGCGCACTGGGGAACATCTTGCGGATGCGCTCGACGCATTCGGTCAGACGGCGGTTCTTCTGAGGTACGAAATGGGTAATCGTGTTGGCGTTCGTGGTCTTGGCAATGTAACTGATGTCGCATTCGACGAAGTTCTGCAGGAGGCAGTAGTCGTATCCGATGCGGGCGACCATTTCGGGGTCAAGCACCTCGATGGCCTCCACGTCATTGCGTCCGCAAATCATTTCGACGCGCGGGACGGGGGAAATGTAGGAGTTGCTGATGAGCGTGCCGGGATTGTCAGGATCGAAGGCATTTTTGACTCGGATTGGGATGCCGTTATGCTCCATGTCCTTGGAGGCCTTGGAGTGGATGGCTTCCATGTCGAGGTCGGAGAGTTGGTCTGCGATATCGAAGTTGGTGTGCCCGATGATTCGGACCTTATCAAGCCCGATGATGGCGGGATCGCCTGTGCAGAGATGGAACTCCTTGTGGATGATGCCTTCGCGAGCGCCTGTGATAACGGCGACCTTGCTGAAGGTGATCTCGGAGTAGCCGCGGTCAAAACGGGTCATGATGCCTTCGTCGTACTTGGTGTAACCCGTGACGATGGGCATGCAGGTGGAGAAGTCCAAATCGGCGAACGCATTGCGGATGACATCGTCGAACGGGAGGAGTTTTTCCTGCTTCCAGCCAGTCAAATCGACCAGCACGGCGTTGATGCCGGCGCGCTTGAGGATTTGAACGCTGTTGAAAGCACTGTGGGCTTCGCCGACGGCGGCAAGCAGTTCGCGGGTCGCCTGGAGGAACGGTTTGGACTGGAAGACGCCGAAGCCGCGCACTTGCATCAGGTGGATGAGATACTCCTGGATGCCGTCAATGCGTTCGTCGACAAACTTGTCGGCTTCATCCTGGTTGAGTCCGAGTGTGATAAAATTGTGGTTGAACTCCTTCATCTTGCGTCGAACTTCTTCGAGAGAGGCGTTCCAAGTCGTGTCTCCGACGGCGAACTTGGAGTAGACGCCAGGTGCTCCCGTCTTTTTGTTCTCCAGGAGGAGGTTCGTAATGCCACCGTATGCGGATACGATGAAAATACGATTGTACATCTCTTCGGGCGTGCGATGACCGATGATGACATTCTGAAGAACCTCTCCGAAACGGCTCATGGAGGTGCCGCCGATTTTTTCCACTGTGTGGGTATTCGCCATAATTGACACTTTGCTATGGGTTGCTCTGCATGAAAAACGATCTACATAATAATGTAATGATTTCTACGTTATTTACAACCCGATACACGCAAAATCGTAGAGGAATCGCAAGCCATCGTGCAAAGCCTCGCAGATTGAATTGCTGTGCCATGGAACACGAACGAGAACCTGCAGCACCGCTTCTTTTGCAATTCGACATTTTTCCTCTTCGACAAACACAACGGAGGGAAGCAGCCGCCCCTCGCTCCCGCCTTCACCGTCTCAGACTCGCTGGCATCCTTCTGTAAGCATTACGCTATTATGACGGAAAATGCCCCGAGAAGAACTGCAACTGAAAACTCCCAAGTCTCAAAGAAAGGTGAGAACGCATACGATATTCCAGCACTTGTATTCCAGAAATCCACCATACCCCCACCCTCAGTATTTTCTCAAAATAGTAGGTTCAATTCTCAGAAATATAGTTTATTTGGTGCTAGTTGCCCCTTTTTTGAAATGATACTTGAAAAAGGGCTTGACAAATGCGATATTTTCCCCCACCCTGGGCGGGGGGCCCTCATTCCCGCGCGCACGCACGCGCGAAGCCGAACGCCGTCGACGGTGCCGAACGTGGCGTTTCCGCTTACTCATTCCCGCGCGCACGCACGCGCGAAGCCGAACGGTCTTCCTATCCCACAAGATTGACATCCATGCGCCTCATTCTCGCGCGCACGCACGCGCGGAACCGAACAGCAGGATGCCGTTGAGGGTGTCAATTCTGCGTCATTCTCGTGCGCACGCACGCGCGAAGCCGAACTCGCCCATATCAATGCCAAATATAGCCTCATTTCCCGCGCGCACGCACGCGCCAGGTACGGTTCCACATCATCGACGTCGAACCCCATCTCGCGCAAGGCAAACGTCCCATATCCTTTTCCCGAACTCGCGTCCAGAATCGTGCCGTTGAAGCCTTCCTGGAGAAGATGCGCTCCGATGTTGCGATAGGTGGACACCGTTCCCGCAATCTGCGTGGAATGCCCACCGTTTGCATTCAGGCTACCCTTATTCCATCCAGGATAATCCCGCTCAATCTGCGAGGAAGTTTGGTAGAACAAACGATTCTTCGGATTTTGGTAGTCAAACCCACTTGACATCAAAGCCTTACGGATTACATTATTTACAGAAGCGGATGTATCGATCGCAGCTGCCTTGGGCGCGGCAAAGCGGCGGTAATCCGCTTTTTCTATTTCCATTAACTCGTGGCGACTGCAAAACCGACACGATGGCACGCGCATATCGCACGGGCAGTGCAGAGCGCGGCCTGCAAAACCGACACGATGGCATGCGAATATCGCACGGGCCGCACGGAACGCGACCTCAAGTATTTTGTATTATTTTCATCTTTAGCTTCTTGCAAAATCCATTCATTCACCTATAGTAGAATTAACCCTTGGGGCAAACACGGTGTCCAGCCCCCTTTGAAGCCGGGTGGGACGACTGTGTTTCCGGCGGGGTCTAGTTCGTTACCGTGGTAACGACTTTTTTCCTATCTGCATTGCTCATATCGCACCTGGGGCGGAAAAACAGGAGGCATCCATGGAAAACGAAAACAATTCGGTAGAAGTTGATCCCAATACATCGGAAGAATCGGAAGATGGCAAGATCCTGCGTTTTCTTGTAGAACAATTCAATCAAGAACGCAGCGAGGAGCACTTTCTGGCAGTACTGCGTTGCCTGCGGGACAGCCTCATCTGGATTCCCGGCACTATGAAACTCAGCGACGCCGATGCCGAAATGCTCAAAAATGTGCAAGAAGCTGAAACCTTCTCGTTTTCGGAGCAAGTGGAGTTTGTCCCCGACATTTTGCAGAATGGAGATGACTTCTTTTTCCCGGTCTTCTCAAATTGCGAGCAGATGGGCGAATACGGGACGCATTTCAGCACCATGCAAAAACACTTTTTTGTCGCCATGGGTCAGGCCATGAAAAAAGAGAATGTATGCGGAATCGTCCTTGACGCATTCACATCGCCCTTCGTTGTTCCCAAAACACTGTTTGATTTCATTGAGAAATTACCCTCCGGGCTGAAAGGAGATGCTGGAGAGACCTCATCGACGGCGAACATAGATGGACCATCCAACGCGGCTAATACAAGTCAAACGGAAAACTGACATGCAAACTCGCCGCTGGTCTTTGTGTTTTGGAAAGAAGCATTCTTGACGGAACGCGCGGGAGGAAAGCTGCTTGCGCTATGGATAAACGCGCGACTTGTCGTCAGGGGAGTTCATCAAAGGAGAGCATGGCGATGCCGAGTTCCGCGCATTTGGCCAGGATGTGTTCCAGCATTCCTGTTTTGATATTTACGGATTGGGCGTCAGGGGAAATGCCGTGTGAGTAAAAGGTTAGCAGACGGTTTTCGCGTGCGGTTCGCTCCAGGGCACCATCCAAGTTTTCCGTGGTGGAGAGGTAGTAGTCGCCAATGCCTATTCCGCCGAGGGTCAAGGCGCCGGCGACCTGTTCCAGAGGCAGGAACGCCGGGTCGCAGTCGGCAATCCAACTGCCTTTAGGAGGGGAAGGACGGACGCCTGCGCGGCAATGGCGGAAATACTGCGCCATAACGGATTCCGTATAGTCGTCGCGGCGATTGTTGGGATAGGCAAAATAGTCAGCGGACAGTCCCGCGTTGGACATCGCGGCGATTTGCGGGGCAATCTCCCTGCGGAAATATTCCTCCTTGGTTTGAGGGGTGAGATTGGGACTGGCGTCACAGTGGTTGACGGTATGCAGCCCCACGGAATGCCCTTCCTGACGCAAGACCATCATGGAAGAGATGGCCGATTCATCCAGTTCAGCGCTATAAAAGAAGGTTGCATGCGCATGGTAGCGGCGGAACAAGGGAAGATTGGGCAGCCACTGCTGATGGCGTCCGTCGTCAAAGGTAAGGCAGACGGCCCCGTGGGCGATTTTGGAAAAGTCGATCATAGGAAAAGGATTGTTGGTGGTGAAGAAACGAAGTAGGTTCCTTTGCCAGAATCCAGCATAAGGTCAAAAATCATCGACGGGGTTTTCGTGGTGCCCGTTGCCAGATGCGGAGGTGCTGAAGTTCCTGTTCGGTGAGGTCGCGCCATTGCCCGCTGGGGAGGTTGCCGAGGCGGATGCCTGCCATTTCGACGCGAGCGAGGCGAAGGACACGGAGACCGACGGCGCGGCAGAGACGGCGAACCTCACGTTTTTTCCCTTCGGTCAAGACGACTTCCAGCAGGCGATGGTCCCCGAAATCGCGGCGGATCCGTACCGCCTTTGCATGGAGATATTCCCCCTCATCCATCAGACCGCGAAGAATCATCTCGGCTTCGCGGTCGCCAAAGCGTCCCGCGACATCGGCCACATAGACTTTGGGCACCTCGCGAGAGGGATGGGTCAATGCCTGCGCGAGGTCGCCATCATTGGTCATCAGGAGCAGCCCTTCGGTATCACGGTCCAGGCGACCAACGTAATAAAGGTGCGCCATGGACTCGGGCAGCAGTTCGTAGATGAGCCGTTCCGCATGCTCGTCCTGGGCAGAGCAAGTGTAGCCGACGGGCTTGTTGAGCAGCACGTACTGCGGTTTTGCGAGGGTGACGGCGCGCCCGTCGCAAACGACCGTGTCTTCCCCGGGGACGACGACGCACGCCGGCGTCAAAACCACCGTCCCATTTACGGCAACGCGTCCTTCCGCAATCAACTCCTCACTGCGGCGGCGCGAGGCAATCCCGGCATTGGACAGAAACTTCGCCAGACGCATTCCGCGTCCATCCTGGTTGACGCTCCCTTCCACGGTTCAGCCCTTGTCGAGGATGTGTCGAATCTTGCGTGCGAGGTCCACGAGGCGGTAGGGCTTTCGAAGGAATCCCAACGCGCCTGCGCCCAGGACATCCTGCACGTCCTCTTCGTTCACGTAGCCGCTCGCCAGAAGCACTTTCACGGACGGGTCGAAGTCCTTCAGCAGATGGAACGCTTCCCGCGCATTCATCACAGGCATCAGCATATCCAGCAAAATCAGGTCGATTTGCGGCGCATTTGCCTCGTATATTTCCACGGCTTCCTGCCCATTTCCCGCCATCACGACATCGTAGCCTAGATCCTTCAGCATGGAGAAGACGACATCCCAAATCATATCCTCGTCATCCACCAGCAGAATGCACTCGGGACGACCATTGACGACCTTGGCGCGCAGCCCTGTTTCCTCGCCCGAAGTCGCCGGCGGGAAAATCATGAGCAGACCATTGGCAAGACCATTGCGATTGATGAAAATATCGCCTTTGTGGATGGAGACGATTCCCAGCCACCGCAGCATGGGAAGCACCTCTGCCGTGGCTTCCTCCTGAGAAGCGAGGAAATCGGCCAGGGTGACGTAGTCCTGAAGGGAGATGGTGCTGTCGGGAATGGAGGTCAATCCCAGAACGGCATAGTCTCCTGGCGGCAGTTCGCTACGCAGAAGGCTCAGGTGTCCCTGCGGGAAGTTCGCGGTGAACGTGGTCATCGCCAGACGTTTCGCGTCCTCGGGTTCCTGCGAGAGAATGTTCCGCGCCATCTCCAGCAACATCTGCTGCAATTGGAATGCGCTCCCCTGCAAAATGCTCGCCGCCTTGCAATGCAACGACAACTGGCAGCCCTGCTCCGCTTGCAAACGTCCCCCTACCCCCTCTACCAACGGATCCACCCCCAGAATCTCGTGGTTCGCCTCTGCACGAATCTGCGCCGCAACCACATTGTTCACCCCCAACAACAACTTCAGAATGTCGTTCTGCTTGTGCAAAAACTCCAAGGCAGAACCGCGTCCTTCCCATTCGTCCTCCAACAACGCATTGTACGCCTGTACGCGCTTCTCCCCCTTCTCCAACAGGATCGACATCCCGACCAGCAGGCTCTCGTAATCCTGAGACAACTCTTCTTGGTTTGCGGATTCATTCATGAGTAAGGGGCTCCTATGTACCGACGGCGACCGCCGTCGTCACGGCGTCAAACTACAGAGAAGGAATTGCAAAACTCTCATCCTAACCACCTTCACGGCGACGCGATGGCTTCCTCGCTTGCGGCGTTGTGGCGGTTGGACGGTAGTTCTGTCATTACCTCCAAGACAAAAACAGAAGGGTCATTCGTCCCACACTTCCTTTCAAAAATATACCCGCATCGCCTCACTTTTCAAGTTTCTTTCCAATAATCTCGTTGGAATTGCCTGCAATCTTGCGTATATTATCTAGGAGACTTCTTTCTCCGTTTCTTTTCCCTCCCTGACGACCTGACAACATCCATGCAAGATTCCCCGGACATTCCCTCTGAAGCCAACGATAGTTTCGAAGGCTTTTTGCCAGCTGACGACGAGCACATTGCACGGGAGAAGCGGAAGGCGCGGGAGATGCGTCAATCGCAGTGGTGGAAGAACGAATTGGGGAAAGGAGTGTGCCATTGGTGCGGGAGGCATTTTCGTCCTTCGGAACTGACGATGGACCACATTGTCCCGATCATTCGCGGCGGGTTTACGCGCAAAGGGAATGTCGTTCCGTGCTGCAAGGAGTGCAACAGCAAGAAACAGTACCTGCTCCCGTCTGAATGGCGAGAGTATATGGAGCGCCAAAAGCAGGCGTCTTCTTCAAAGGATTCGAAAGCATGATGAGTTTCACGAACTTGCAGGAGCAACTGCTAGCCCTGGTCGTCAAGACCTCCACGGACCTCCCGTGCGATGTCGAGAAAGCGATTTCGCAAGCGCAGGCGGACGCGGTCCCTGGTTCCCCGGAAGGCGGGACATTGCAGACGATGTTGAGGAACGTTGCCATTGCACGGGAGAAACGGATGCCCATCTGCCAGGACACGGGGGCGCTGTTGTTCCAAATCAAGGCACCTGCAGGAATCCCGCACAACGCCTTCGAACGGGCTGCGTGCGCGGCCGTTGCACAGGCGACTGCTGCGGGCGTCCTGCGCCAGAACTGTGTCGAAACGCTCACGGGCCGCAATACAGGCAACAATCTGGGATATGGGTTGCCCGTGTTTCACTGGATGGAGGAGGAGCGCGAGGACTGCGAGGTTTCGCTGATGCTGAAGGGCGGCGGCAGCGAGAACATGGGCGTCCAGTACAGCCTGCCGGATTCCTCGCTCGATGCCGGACGCGATTTGGAAGGTGTCCGCAAATGCCTGCTGGACGCTGTGCAACGAGCGCAGGGCAACGGCTGTGCGCCGGGCATTCTCGGTGTCTGCATAGGCGGCGACCGTGCGACAGGCTATGAGGAAAGCAAGGCGCAGTTGTTCCGTAAAATCGGCGAGCGGAGTCCCGAACCGCTCTTGGCGGAACTTGAGAAACGCGTCCTGGCAGAGGCGAATTCCCTTGGGATTGGTCCCATGGGACTGGGTGGCAAAACGACGCTTCTGGAGGTTTTCATTGGCACCCGCTGCCGCATTCCCGCTTCCTATTTCGTGAGTGTCACCTATATGTGCTGGTGTTGCCGACGGCAGACCGTCCACCTCGCTCTCCTCTGAAACTGAGGTGCTCCAATGCTTTGTGAAGTAAGCGTGGAATTGACGAAATTGACGTTGGTCCAGGACCTGGCGGCCGTGATGCTGGCAGCGGGGCTGGTGGCGGCGTTGTTCCACTATCTGGGATGGCCGAAGGTCATCGGGTACATCGCAGCTGGCGTCCTGATGGGCTTGCCGCAGGTGAAGCCCTTTCTGATTGCAAACGAATCGAGCGTGAACACGCTGGCGAATCTGGGTGTGATTTTCCTGATGTTCACGCTTGGCTTGGAGTTGAACATTCGACAATTGAAGAAACTGGGCAATGTCGCCTTTCCCGCGGCAACACTGGATGTGCTTCTGATGCTGCTAGCGGGATATGCGCTGGGACGGCATGTCTTTCATTGGGGAATGGTCCCAAGCATCTTCCTGGGTGCCGTCGTCTGCGACTCCTCCACCACGCTTCTCGCCAAAAGCCTGGAGGAGATGGGGTGTTCACGTGAACGCTTCGCCAACGTCATCTTCGGCATCACGCTTTCCGAGGACATCGTCACCATCGGTGTCATGGCCATCCTTTCGGGTTTGGTCCTCACGGGGACATTCCAGGCTGGCGCACTGGCGCGTCAACTGGGATTGCTCTGCCTGTTCCTGACGGGCGTCTTTGTGTTCGGTCTGCTGGTGCTGCCGCGTTTTCTGGACCGCATCAAGGAGATGAAGGACGAGGAAACGCTCGTCATCATCATCCTGGGCATCTGCTTCGGTATCGCGTTCATCGCGGAGCAGATGAACTTCAGCCTGGCACTGGGAGCTTTTCTGGTGGGTGCCGTCGTCTCGGAATCCAGCGTCTCCAAGCGAGTCCACGCAAATACGGGCGCATTGAAAAATATGTTCAGCGCGGTGTTTTTCGTGGCGGTCGGTCTGATGGTGGATTTGGGGCAAATCTGGGACAACCTGGGACGGATTCTCCTGCTGTCGCTGCTGGTGCTGGTCTGCAAGACTTTGAACAATCTGCTGGCGACCTTCGCGTTTGGCCAGCCACACAAGGACGCCCTGAAAATCGGCATCGGCCTGGCACAAATCGGCGATTTTTCCTATCTTGTTGCATTGCTTGGAATTACACTGACAGGCGGAAAGCAACCCTACCCGCAAATGTATCAACTCGCCGTCGGTACCTCCATTTTGACAACGCTCGTGAACCCCTTCCTGCTCAAGGCCAGCGTCCCCGTAGGAAACTGGCTCGATCGCAAACTCCCACAGCGTTTCCGACAGGCTCTCGAAAGTTATAACGCCTGGGCGCAACGGACAGGGCGCCTGGTCACCGTCTTCTCGAAGACGGCAGAGTTCCGCAAAAGTTTGATATTTCTGCTGTTGGACTACGCCCTCATTGCGGTGATCTTCCTGGTGGCGCACTATTTTAATGACCGCACCGACCTTTGGTCCCGAACCCCTACCCTGCTCCGCCGCACGCATTCTGCATTGCTCTGGGTAGGGGCATGCATTTGTTCGATTCCCGTAATCGTCAGTGCATTCCTGAACGCCCGCAATCTAGGCGAGGAAATTGCACGTGTCACCGTCCCTTCGTTTTTGAGCGGACGAATGTCCTCGGCAATGCGACGTCTGGCCAAACTGGTGACGATGGGGATTTGCCTGGTGGTTCTGGTTCTGGAACTGGCGGATTTGAGCAGCATGCTGTTTTTCAGTTGGACAGTCCTCTGCTGCATTCTCCTGCTATTCGCCGTGCTTCTGTTCTTCTCCTGGAAGAAAATCCGTCAGTTTGCCGAGGAGGGACAGAACACCTTGGCGATGGTGATGGAACGCGAGGACCGCGAGGATGACGCCCCGGATGGCGAAGACCACCTCCCCATCCCCTCCCATTCCTGCCTCCTCGGTCACACCCTGCAGGCACTTCGTCTCCGCAACCGCACCGGCGTCAGCATCCTCTCCATCCAGCACGCCAACGGTCAGGTTACCAACAATCCCGGTCCCAAAACCATCCTGCAAACGGGGGACATCGTCCAATGTGCAGGCACACCCGAAGAACGAAACAGACTTCAGCAACTCGCCGAACTTTCCGAACTCCCTGACCTTCCCGAGGACAATCCCCTCACCACGCTCCTCAATCTCCAGGTCAAGCCCATTCGCATTGAGGCCGGCACCATCGCCGTCGGAAAGACCCTCAAGGAACTGCGCCTTCGCAATCGAGCCGGGACCACCGTCGTCCGCGTCGCACGCCCAGGCCTTCCTGCCATCGAAAACCCCGGTCCCGACCTCGTCCTGGCCGAAGGATTCATCCTCAGCATCATTGGCAGCAGCGAGCAGTTGGAAGCAACTCGCCAGATTCTGGACGCTCCCCTCCCCCTCCCGAAAAAGGAGGAAACGTGAGCGAGGAATACACCATCCGCCCCATCGGAACCCTGCATTGCCAGGAGCAATTCCCCTACGACGCCCCGCGACAGGGCGTCCTTGCCGGCGAAAACCGGGGAGTCATCGAACTCCTCCCCGGATACGAACAGGCATTGACCTCGCTCGATACCTTCTCCCGAATCTGGCTCCTCTTCCTTTTCGACCGCAACCACGACTGGAAGCCCATGGTCCAGCCTCCGCGCCATTCTTCCCGCAAAGTCGGTGTCTTCGCCAGTCGCGCCCCCTATCGCCCAAATCGCATCGGTCTCTCATGCGTGAAACTTGTAAGCATCAAAGGACTAAAAGTTTACATCACTGAACATGACTTGCTTGACAAGACCCCAATCCTCGATATCAAACCCTATCTCCCCTATGCGGATTCCTTTCCCGACGCCTCCCCTGGATGGACCCAAAATCCCGATGAACTCCTCTGCAACGTCCAATTCTCCCCTCTCGCCGAACAACAAGTCGCCTGGCTCGAACAAAATGGCGTCCCTTGCATTCGACAGTTTTTGACAGACCGCCTCTGTGCCGACCCCGTCAATCCCAAACGAAACCGCCTCGTTCCTCCGCAAAACGCCCCGTTCTGCCTCGCCTATCGCACCTGGCGCGCGGACTTTGCGCTCGATACCGATTCGCGTATCGTCACCGTCCTTTGCATCCGTACTGCCTATTCCTCCGACGAACTCCTCCCCGATTCTCCTGACAAATACGCAGACAAACCAATCCACCGCCTCTTTCTTCACCTCTTTCCCTCAGGTTAGCCCGTCTTATCGATTGCGTCCTCCCGTCGCAGGCCAGTGCTCTGGAGCCATAAAGTTCTTATTGGATGAACTCCAGAGGTAATTGCAAAACTCCTTTTTGAGTCCACAGAATACACAGAATACACAGAAGGCAATCCGCCGCTTTGCGGCGGATCGCACTTTGTATTCTGTTTCATATCAAGTGTTTAGCCGCGCGTTAGCGTGGATAAGCAGTTTTGTGTATTCTGTGTGTTCTGTGGACTCCCATAGGGTTTTGCAATTACCTCTCCAAATTGGAACTACCCCACAATCTTTTTAGCGCTTCGTCTTCCGTAAGAACAAGGAGAGGTTTTGGACGGTAGTGGAGCAACCGTATTTTAACAGTTCTGCCACCATTTCCCGGAGAGTAAAACCTTTGCTTCGCCATTCCAGAAGTTGTGTAGCATACGGCGCAAGTTTACTGTGTCCAGGACCATTCTGATCGTTTTGGGAGATTTGAGAGGAAGGCTTCAGGTATTCATCGTATATTTGTGCGGGACTTGCATGCCACAATTTCGTGGATTCTTGTTCCAGAAGCCGATATGCATGGGAACGGTACACAGTCTGCAAGGCCTGTTTGAGAGCCATCTTGCGAGATTGCCGCAACAAAGTTGAGATTCTTGCCACTTTGCCGGGAATGAAATCGCAAAGCATATCCTGTGTCATTTTTTCTTGCATGGCACTTTCTCCGAAGCTTGGTACTCCAAAAACAAAAGCGATTTGCCGGTATGGAACAAAATCAGGTCTGCCAACACAAAGGTTTTCAACCGCCGAAGAACTGTGGTCCGGTCAGCTGTCCCGTTTTCCAATGCATTGAGGCAAAGATAGACCCTATCATTGGCGACTGGTCCTTGTACCACATCAAACGGGTGTGAAAAGTCCGGATTCCTTCTATTCTCCATAACAAAATCCAACCATCGGGAATCCGCTTTCGTAAAACTCTTGACTTTCAAGGCAGGATGTTCCAGAAGGGAGTCGGGAGCGTCAAAGACTGTTACGACACCTTCCGACAATTCTGTTTGCAACGCACGGATTTGCGCCCATCGTCGTGCTTGCTTCAAGTTGGTGGTAGTGTAAAATCCCCTGCCAAAATCTCCTAT
>JAFRLI010000207.1 GCA_017431255.1 Victivallales bacterium | reverse complement strand
CCTAGTTAGTGGTTAGTGGTTAGTGGTTAATGGTTAGTGGTTAGTGGTTAGTGGTTAGTGGGTAGTGGTTAGTGGTTAGTGGTTAGTGGTTAGTGGGTAGTGGGTAGTGGGTAGTGGGTAGTGGGTAGTGGGTAGTGGTTAGTGGTGCAGGTTTTGCAGGCCGCGCTCCGCGCGGCCATGGCGGGCTGGCCGGGCTGGCCGGGCGTGCGTGCCCGGGCGGCTTTGTGTCGGTTTTGCAGGTCCCAAGGTTGAAAACCCGTTGGGAAACAGTTATATTAACACAGTTTAACAGTTTCTCATCAGAGGTAATTGCAAAACTCATTTTTGAGTCCACAGAATACACAGAATACACAGAAAGCCATCCGCTGCTTCGTGGCGGCTTGCACTTTGTATTTTATTTTATATCAAGTGTTTGGCCGCGCGTAGCGCGGACAAACAGGTCTGTGTATTCTGTGTGTTCTGTGGACTTCAAAAGAGTTTTGTAATTACCTCATCAGACTAAGGAGTTCGTATTCATGACCAGCCGAAAAGGAAATGGAATCTCTCGCGAGTGTCCGCTGATTCCGATGGGGGCCATCACAGGGAAGCCGACGCGCGAGCAGATGCGCACAATGCTGGCGGCCTACCGCGCTGTCGGTATCACGCAATATCTGATTTACCCGCGCAGCGGCTGCGAATACGAGTTTATGAGTCCAGAATGGCTTGCGTTCTGCAAAGGAGCGGTGGAGGACGCGGCAGCCTTGGGTTTCACTTCCATTTGGCTCTACGATGAGTTCAACTGGCCCAGCGGTACCTGCGCTTGCACCATCCCCAAAGACCGCCCTGAACTTCAGTTGCAGGAACTCTGCCTGATTCGCAAAAAAAATGGGAAGGAAGCCTTCGTGCGACGCACGCGCGATGATTATGTAAACGTGCTGGACCCGCAAGTCGCAAAGGAGTTCATCAAGCGGGTGCACGAACCATTCTATCGTGCCTTGAAACCGTGGTTCGGCAAGTTGCTCAAAGGCATTTTCACGGACGAGCCTGGCTTCGGGTATTTCCCCGGATGGAAGCATGAGGACATTCTCACGCACGTACCTTGGTACGACGGCATCGAGGAGGATTATGCGCGAACCTATCCTGGTTTTAACCTGCGCGAGGATATGAAGCGCGAGGCCGTCTATCCGGACAATTCGTTGCAGGAGCGTCTCAATCCCCTGCTCGGAGAACGCTACCGCGCCGCTTTCATCGCACCGATTGCCTCGTGGTGCGAAGCGCATGGCATTGTCCTCACGGGGCACTTGATGAATGAATTCGCACCCCAACCGGCACACCATTTCAACGGAGACATCCTCAAGGTCCTCGCTTCCTTTGGTCTGCCTGGAAATGACGAAATCTTCACGTGGACGGACATCCAGAGCACGGAGTGGCTGACGCTGGGAACCACCCAGTACGCAGTCGAGGCGCAGGGCAACCAAGGCGGCTTGGCGGAACTGTACGCGTTTGGTCCCATCAGCCTCAAATTTGCCGAAATGCGTCATATGATCTGGAAACAGGTCCTCCACGGCGTGGACCATTTTGTGCTGGCAGTGGCAGCACTGGACCACCGCGGATGCACCGCCAAAAACTGGCTGGTTCCCTTCACTCCGACGTCTCCCTGGTTCCCCGCGCTGAAGAAACTCGGGGAAGAGGCCCAACTGGCGGTCTCCTTTGCCACAAAACAACGCCTCTACGACGTGGAGATTCGCTATCCGCAACAGGATGTGCCGTTGAACGCGCTTCTGCAAGCCCTGGTGCGAGCGCAGATTTCCTGGCGTTTCCTACGTCCCGAAGATACGCCGCAAAGCCCCTGCGTCATCGTCCCCGGCGTATGCAATTTCACCTTGGAAGGACAAGGAAAAACCTTCTGGAATCCAGAGAAACTGGTGGATCAATTGCTTGCCCTCTGCCCGTCGCAAGCATATATCGAGACTCCGGACGGACAACGGGACACGAATGTATTTGTGCGATGCTTCGCCGATGGCGGAGTGGTCGTGCTCAATATGCTTGGCGAAGGACGTGAATTGACGCTGGTGCAGAACGGTGCCCGCGTTCCCTTCTGGATGCCACCGCTGGGCGTGCAGGTCTTCCCCGGCTGGAACGTGCAACTGGACGCCCCCAATACGCTGGTGCCCTGCTTCCAGAACGGCAACTTCGAGTTCACCGTCGAGGAAAAACTTGCAAAACTCGTGCTGGTCTCCCGCGAATATGACGGTCCCGTGAAACTGCTGATGGACGGCAAACCTATCCCCTGCAAAAACACCTGCAACCAACTCCCGCAGGGCTATCGAGAACTCTTCCGGCAATCCAGACCGTTTGCACTGACGGCCGGCAAGCATACGCTGACCTTGACCAGCGACGCAAAATCCTACGGATTCCTTCCCGTCGCCTGGCTCTGCGGAACCTTTGCCTCGGACCGCCAGGACGCCATCCGTCCTTACAAGAACGACGGTCACGGCCTTGGCGGGTACGCCGGCACCATCACACAGACCGCTCGGGTACAGATTCCGCAGACGGCTGTCCTGCTGACCGTAGATTCCCAACAACTGCCCGTCGAACTGTTCTTGAACGGAGTCTCCTACGGATATCAGGAATGGGAGCCGTTCGCATGGCGCGTGCCCGCCGAATTGGCAGGACAATTCGTGGAAGTCAAACTGGTGCGCTATACAGACGCGTCTCATCTGTTTGACGCACGACTCCACGGCGGCGGAATGAAGGCGGACTTCGACCTGCCTTGGTTCCCATTCCTCCATCTTCAATGGCAAACACTCTCCCCCCTTCCCACCTCCCCCTTCCCACCTAAAACTCTCGCAAGAGAATAACCCCTCCCCCTCCCTTCCCTTCGCGCCCCCGCCGTCGCTTCGCTCCGGCGGGGGCGCGAGCAGATGGGAGTTTCTTTT
>JAFRLI010000206.1 GCA_017431255.1 Victivallales bacterium | reverse complement strand
TTGCCCGGGGGAGGCCTCCGGCCGATTCGGGAACACAGCAGTTCCCCCGCGTTTCTCTACGCCGTCGACCATGCATAACGCGGGTGCATTCCCGTCGTTCCATGCGTGAACGAACACAGAATCTTTCACTTCGCGAGGGAATGCTGCTGCATTCGGGCACGATTGGGAGTAAAATAAGGTGTCTGCGTTATATTGGGTTTGCGGCGTAGAGAAAC
Organism: Victivallales bacterium; assembly: GCA_017431255.1. GTDB lineage: Bacteria > Verrucomicrobiota > Lentisphaeria > Oligosphaerales > Oligosphaeraceae > RGIG2581. The sequence goes on along the minus strand of JAFRLI010000206.1, from coordinate 7,079 downwards.
GCGGGGGAGGTGCAAGGGTCCTTCATCGGCCTGAGGCCCGCCGTGGTTATGCCGGGTTTCCGGCGTAGAGAAACGCGGGGGAGGTGCAAGGGTCCTTCATCGGCCTGAGGCCTCCCCCGGCCGAAGGCCGGGGGTCCGCTGGAAGGCCGAAGGCCGGGGGGGCCGCTGGGTTACAGGCGTAGAGAAACGCGGGGGAGGTGCAAGGGTCCTTCATCGGCCGGAGGCCTCCCCCGGCCGAAGGCCGGGGGTCCGCTGGAAGGCCGGGAATACGCTGTAACTAGGCTTGGAGGAGTTTTTTGAGGGAGGAGGCAGCGTTGCTGGTGATGGCGTCGGCGCCGGCGTGGATCAGGCGTTTGGCGAGTCCAGGGGTGTCGACGGTCCAGAGGGCGATGTAGAAGCCTTCGTTGTGGAGTTGCTGGAAGGTGTCGGCCATGCCGTCGAACTCGGCGCAATGGGCGTCGATGCCGTCGGCGTGGATTTTGTGTAGGAGGTCGATGAGGATTTGGAAATCGGGATAATTCTGGAAGTTCATCAGGAATAGGGTTTTGTACTGGGGCATGAGTTCCTTGCAGGCTGCGAGGAGGTCCGCGTTGAAGGAGATGAGGACGATTTGACTGGGGGAGACGTTGCGTGCGGCGAGGTTGTCGCGGAGTGCGGGGACGAGTTCGGGGTTGGAGCCTTTGAGTTCGATGTAGAAGATGCGTTGGCTGCCGAGTTCGTCCAGTGCTTCGTCCAGAGTGGCGAGTCGTTCGTTGGGGAATTGTGGGTTCCAGTTGGCGATTTTGACGGCGCGGAGTTGGTCAAAGGAAGATTGTTCGATGGGGAGTGGGATGTCCCCCATGCGGGCGGTGGTATTGTCGTGGGAGACGATGATTTTGTGGTCGGAGGTGAGATAGATATCGCATTCGGAGCCATCGGAGCCAGATTGCCTGGCGAGACGGAAGGCGGAGACGGTGTTTTCGGGGGCAAGAGAAGATTCGCCACGGTGGGAAATCCAGAGAGTAGACACGAGAACACTCCTGTTAGGCAAGGACTTTGACGACGACTTTGCGGTTGGTGCCTTCGCCGATGAGCGGGGCATGGGCGTCAGTGGGGAAGAAAACGGCGAACATTCCGGGACGGACATCCAGAAGGGACTGCGGCTTGTCTGCTGCGAAGCCGACATCCTTGCCCTCGTCAAAGGGTTCGGGAAGACCGATGGCGCACAGGGGAGACCATCCCATGGTCTCGGTGCCAGAGATGATGTACTGGATGTCGATGTACTTGCGGTGGCATTCGAGTTTAGCGGAGGAGAGTGGACGGAGGGATGGTTCCTGGACGGAGGCGTAGACATCCTTGCCGTCGATTTCATAGGTTCCGCAGGGGAGGGAAGCGAGGTCGGCTCTGCGGAGGAAATCGAACGCTTTGGCGAAGCGGGGGTGTGCGTCGAGATAGAGTTTGGCGTTGTCCAACGTGTCGAGAATCATGGTTGAGTTTCCTTTTGCATGGCGGTCAACAAGGGGAGTTCCTCGTTGAGTTGTTGCTTGACTTTTGCCATTTTGGTGGCGGCCAGTTCGCTGCCAGCACAGAGCATGCGGCGCAGGATCAGGAGGCGTTCGGCTTCCTTGCACTTTTTGCGCAAAGGCTGTCGTTTTTCGATGACGGTACCGTCGTCCTGCACCCAAAGGAGTCCCCAGTCTTCGCGCAGTTCGTTCGGGAAGAGGGTTCCTGAGGGGACGGCGAGGTAGAGATAGTCGGCGAGAGGTGGTTTGCTGAGATGCGCCATGCGGGAGCCGCGGTAGAGAATGCCTTCCAGGGTGGCGATGCGTCGGATGACCTCGTGGAAATCGGGATTGGTGGAGTCCTTGTATTTCCAGACGGCCATGTCGTCGAAGAGGATATCGGGGTCGCGGAGATAGGGTTCTTCTTTTCGGATAATGGTTTGAATGGTTTCCTGCTTGTCGCGGAGGACGGCGATTTCGCGGATGATTTCCTCAGGGGTGTTGCATTCTGGCCAGCACTCTTCCCGGGAGGCGCAGCAGAGGACAAGGATGAGTTTCATATTGTCGCGTCGCCGCCTGTCAAACCAGACGGCGGCAATGTCGGCACGTTCGCGGAGGCTGTGTGTGCCGACATTGAGGGCGAGTGCGTCGGGAGGGTTGTATCCCGAGTTGAGCCAATGGAATACACTTGTTTGCAGGAACTGTTGATGTTTTCGAGTTGCCTTCATTTGAGTTCCTTGAGGATTCCCGGTACGATTTCATCCAGGACACGTGACACCATAAACTCGCAGAATTGCCGGTCTCCCCAGCCGACCGTGTGGACCATGCCGCGCATCGCCATGCTGTGGAAGGGGTACTCCCGCTCACAGGATGGAAGTGCCAGCACGCGTCCGTTTTGGTCTACGACCTTGCACGACACTGAAATGCTTCCCACGAGTTCCCGTTGCAAAGGACCGCCTGCGATCTCTTCCTGCCGCAGGGAACACGCTGCAAGTTGCGGCATCACCAGGTAGCCTGTATGCAACTGCTGTGCCATAAGTTGGTACTGTTCGGGAAGCAGGCTTTGGCTTATGTCCAGGCTGTTCGCCTGAAAGGCCTTCTCCACATCCCACTGCACCGCCAGACGAACTCCCCGTTTCAAGAGACGGTCCGATAACATTTCCTGGAGTACCTTCGGCGCGATTTCCAGGCATTCGGGAGCAGTCACGACGGGCGGCAGGATGGCAGTCATTCGCATCCCGTGTGCGCTGGCGAAGCAACGCGACACCAGTTTGGGGAGCATGTTCTGCATCTCTTCCATGCCGCGGGAATTGTCGCTGACGGTGGTTCCCGGCATGGGTTCGCCCGTCTGGGTATCCAGCAGGGCGAGGGAGGCCTGGAATTGTCCGCCAGCGAGTCGTTCCAGGTTGCTTTCCAGAAGCAGAGCCACCTCTTTCTGGTTGCGCAGACGGGCTTTCGTCTGCTCGTCCCAAATGAGAGGACCGCGTCCCAGCAACATCTGCAACTTGTTCCAGGCACCGCGGTTGACCAGTGTGTAGCGCCCGTCATCCGCCAGGACGCGGGACGTTTCGCTTTCCAGAATGTGCCACAGCAAGCCTGCATCTTCGGAGGACAGGCTGTCGCCCGTCGGTGGCGCTACTACCACCGTCAAGGCTGTTACCCGTACCCACGCAAACGCAAGCACCAGCAGCACGATGAACTTTTGCAACACGCTTCGCTTCATTGTTCTTCTCCATGAAAAATCGCTTGGATACATTCCTTCATCAGAAGAATGGACAGATTTCCAAGAAAATCTTTCACGAATCTTCGTTTTTTTAGTTTTTAGTGGTTAGTGGCTAGTGGCTAGTGATTAGTTGGTACTTTTAGGGGCACAATTCTTAAGGTTTTGCAGGGTCGCGCGCTGCGCGGCCCCCACTAGCCACAAACCACTAGCCACAAACCACAAACCACTAACCACTAACCACTAGCCACTAGCCACTAGCCACTAACCACTAACCACTAACCACTAGCCACTAACCACTAGCCACTAGCCACTAGCCACTAGCCACTAGTCACTAGCCACTAGCCACTAGTCACTAGCCACTAGCCACTAGCCACTAGCCACTAGCCACTAGCCACTAACCACTAACCACTAACCACTAGTTTCCCCACCAGACTTTGAGGTTTTGGACAGTTGCTTGAATGTCGCGGGTCTGTTCTTCGCCTTCGGGGATTTCGCGCTCGATGACGAGTTCGCCGTCGAATCCGAGTTCCTTGAGGCGGGGGAACAGACGCGGGAAATCGACGCGTCCCAGGCCGGGCTTGACCTCGCGTCCGAGTTTGAGCCCGTCCGTGGGAGGGACGCCGTCCTTGACGTGGAGGTTGCGGACGTACTTGCCGAAGACCTCGACGGCGTCGCAGGGGTTGCCTTTGCCGTACATGAGGAGGTTTGCGGGGTCGAGGTTGATTCCCAAGTTGTCCAGGCCGATGTCCTCGATGTAGCGAAGGAGGACGACGGGGGTTTCCTGGCCAGTTTCGAACCAGAAGCCGATGTTGCGGGATTTGCAGTATCCAGCGATGTCGGCGAGGGTGTCGCGAACGGGGATGTACTCTTCATCGGTGATGTTTTCGGGGAGGAAACCTGCGTGGGTCACGATGGCGGAAGTGCCGATGGCGGTTGCGAAATCAGCGCCGTTTTTGAGGTCCTGGATGCGTTGCGCACGGTATTCGCGGGGGACGATGCCGAGCGTGACGGGGCCTTCGGTGAAGTTCCATTTGCGCGGTCCGCTGTAGCCCGCCCAAAGAGCGCACACGCGGACGCCCGTCTTCTGGCTGGCCTCGCGGACCGCCTCGGCGTTCTGCGGGGTGAGCGTCGTCATGTCCCAGCAGGTCAACTGGGTGACTTGCAAACCGAAGTCCGCGACGCGCTGGAAGGATTCCATCACCGTCTTTCCTGTCGAACGCAAGCTGCTAATCAAGCCAATTTCCATTGTCGCCCTCCTAAAAGTTATTCGATTGTGATTTTTGCGTTGCACGCTTGGGCTGGCATGGCACCATGAAGATTCCAGAAGGCAAATGTCACAAAATGCTCGCCTTTGAGGGGCGGCAAGGTGAACAGGCGCGAAAAGGCACCATCCTTGCCGGGGTTGACATTGCCAAAGTAAAACCAAATGCCGTTCAATTCGGGGGTCGAGGAAAAACTCCGTGCCACGAGATTGCATACAGGTTGCTTGCCGCCGTTGCGCACGTGCAGGGTCGCCGCGACCGCCGTGCCGGCCGTGCCTTTGTCTGGGAACGACAAGCGTGCCTCGACGCCAGAGCCGTTCGAGCGCTTCAACTGCGTGAAGTCCAGGCTGAGTTTCTCCAGAAGGTCCGCCTTTTCTTCCAGGCGCTCCGTGGCGGTCGGCATGGTTTTGAGGCGGATGAAGTTACGGGTGATTTCGAGGGTTTGTTCGCCAAAGGTGGGGTGGGAGGCATGGAGGATTTGGCTGCGGCTGCGCGAGTCGTCAAAACGAGTCAGGAGCATTTGGGAGGTATCGAGCCAGAGGCCTTTTTCGTCGGTTTTGATTTTGCGTCCTTCGAAGACGAGTTCGGTATCTGCCAGGGGGCCCAAATCCTGATATTCCTCGCGTCGCACGCTTTCGCCGCGGATTTTTTTGCCGGGGATGACGCGCCGTTCGACGGTGCCCCGGTCCGTGATACCCGTGCCCTGGTTTCGGCGCACGGTTTCTTCCAAGGCTTCGTAGACGCGGACTTCGTGGTGCGTGATGTGTTTTTGACGGAGGAACTGCAATTGTGGGAAGGAACCCTCTGTTTCGACCAGTCGGAAAGTGAATGTTTCCGCGCTGGTGGAGGTGACTTCCTCGGTTCCGAGCAGGTTTCCGCGTTTGGTTTCCGCATGAAGTGCGAAGCAAAGGACGCACAGCATTGCAACGTGGCAGAAGATTCGTTTCATGGTTTGCCCTCCTTTGCCAAAGAGGCCCAGCGGATGCGTGTGCCCGCCTGGACCGAGGTCACTACGTAGACGCCCAGTTTGGGATAACTTGCCTGCGGCAGTTCCCCGAACGAGGCTTTGCGGCCCAGCACGCGGCGCGGGTCCCAGACGAGGTATTTCACGATGCCGAAACGCTCCTGCTGCCGTTGTTCTTCGGTGTCCGACGGCTTCCACTGGTCCGCACTCCAGATGGCGCAGGACGGGAACAACTTCAGGCGTTCGAGCAGCACCAGTTCCTTGCGCGTAGGCAGATGGTACGGACTCTTTTCCCTCTGCGCGAGTTTTGCGACCAGAGCCTGTGCCTGCGCAAACGTCATTCCCTCACTGCCAGCCACGGGTTCCAGGCTGATGTAGAATGACTGACCTCCCGAACGGACGAGGCGCATTTCCTGACCGGCCCCGTTGCGGAACCGCTCAGGCGGCGGCACGTTCTTTATCCCTAGCTCCACCACACGCGATATTTCCACGAGGCGTGCACGCTGCGATTTCTGCTTCACTCCCATCGCCTGCAACTCGCTGCGAATCTCTTCCAGATAGGCACCTGTCTGTGGCAGCAGATCGCCAGCCGACGCCACGGAATCCGCATTGCCGAGAATCTCCACCTGACGGCTCGTCGTGGTCTCCATCAATCCCAGCATTTCCTTCACTTCGCTGCGCAACGCCAGATAAGTCCGCAACTGCGCGTCTCCGTCTGACAGACGTGGCACGGCCGCCACACGCGCCTCCAGCGAGGACAACTGGCTCTCTGTCCGCAACGCCAAATCGCGCTCCACTTCCATCTTCTTGCGGACTTTCAGGACCTTTGCGCGCTTGTCGTACTCCTCCTGTGTCGCCGCCGGCTGTGCAAATGCCTCCGCTGCCAGCAGGATGCAGGCAATGCAGAACGTTCCGCGCACGATGCCTTGCATTCGGTCGATGTTATGTTTTTTCATTTCCCTGGTTCCGTCTGTTTTGTAAAGACCTATGTTGAAAATGTGCATTGGGAGTTTATATTAAGAGGGAATTGCAAAACTTTCATCCCAACCGCCTTCACGGCGCGATGGCTTCATCGCTTGCGGCGTTTCGGTGGTTGGGCGGTAGTTTTCAATAACCTCTTAAAGTTGTCGGTTCGGTAGCTCAGTCGGATAGAGCAGCTGCCTTCTAAGCAGCAGGTCGGCGGTTCGAGCCCGCCCCGAATCGCCACTTCAGGTCTTCCGCTTTTCCAGAAGACCTTTCTTTTTGCCAACTCCAAGGCATACATTCTTTCGAGGTAATTGCAAAACGATCATCCCAACTGCTTTCACGGCGCGGCGCGATGGCTTCCTCGCTCAAACTCAACGTGGTCACCACGCTTCGCTTTCGCTTGCGGCGTTTTGGCGGATGGGCGGTAGTTTGGCAATTACCTCTCTAATGTAAACTCCTTTCTCTCTTTTTCCACACAGCCCCTCGTTTTTCTGGACAGATTTCTCCAAAAGCAGCAGGTGCAGCATGAAGAAGGCACAAAGGTTGATGCTATGGCTCGGGTGCACGGCGTTGTCTACGCTGGCACTGGAACCGTTTTCGGGGACCTTGTCTGTGAAGAACGGTCAGGTTCGGGAGGTGCATTTTGGCTGGAAGGAGGGTGCCGGCAACGGGTATGATTCGGG
>JAFRLI010000205.1 GCA_017431255.1 Victivallales bacterium | reverse complement strand
TACTGGCCGCTTCGGCTGGCGGCGTGGTACTCGTCCGCCGGGATGGTGAGGAATCTGTCTGTGTTCATCGGTGCTCCTTGGTTGGTTCCTGTCTCGGGCTCTTCATCGCCCGTCACCGATGTATTAAAGAAAATCGGCATTCTTGTTCTCCCCCTCCGCGAAATTTTATGGAAAAACAAAAAGCCCCCTGGCGAACCAGAGGGCGGAGAGGAAGACAGATAACGGAATAAGGGGGATTATTGGATAGGGGAATCTCCTTCACTCAATAGTGCAATAGGAGGATAATCCTGGAAACAGTCAGTTTTGATTTCAACCTCTATGCAGCTGGAGACGATTCTGATGTTGCCTATGAGTTTGAGGATGAGCTGCCACCGTTGCCTTCTGCCCATTCCATTGGGCGAGAGGCCATCGAACCATTTGAGGAAATCGTCCATGCCGCGACCGCAGATGGCCTCGTATATCACCGCCACGCTTTGCTCGTGAAGTCCTTTGCTTAAGGAAATCCACACCGCATTTTCAAGTTGTCTTGCCGGAATCTCCCTGATGGGACAGTCTGCTGCGCTTTCCCCGTCACAGCGGTAATAGCAATAGTGATATCTGCGCTTGTGAACGAAATATCCGTGCATTGGCCTGTTGCAATGGCCGCAGATGACGAGACCGTTCAGAAGCGGCGGTGCCGGACGCTGGGGCTTTCTGATATGGACATCGGCTGCGAGAAGTCTCTGCGCAGTTTCCCAGACATCCTGCGGAATCATCCCATCGTGGCTTCCGGCGAACACCTCGCTCTTGCAGCCTATCTTCCCTATGTAAGCGCAGTTTGAGAGGAGGGTAACCAGGTTGCGCTTTTTCCATTGGCTTCCCCTGCGCGTGGGGATGCCTTCCTCATTCAGTTCCCCGACAATCTCCCACAACTTCTTTCCCTCTGATGCGAATTCCCTGAAAATGCGCTCGACCAAGGGCTGTTCCGCTGGACAGGGGACAAGGTGGTGGTTCTCCACACGGTAGGCATAGGGGATGTTCCCGCCGCACCACATCCCGCGACGGCGCATGGCCGCCATCTTGTCGCGGATGCGTTCGCCTATGATCTCGCGCTCGTACTGCGCAAAGGTCATCAGGATATTGAGCACCATTCTTCCTGCGCTTGTCGCGGTGTTTATGTCCTGCGTGACCGAGCAGAACGAGACGTTCCACTTGTCGAACCTTGCGGACAGATCGGTGAAATCCCTTATGGAGCGGGAAAGCCTGTCTATCTTGTAGACGACAACCACATCGACCAGCCCCGCCTCGCAGTCCTTGAGGAGTTCCTTCAGAGCTGGGCGATTGGTGTTTCCTCCCGAGAAGCCTCCGTCATCGTAGCGCTTTGGCAGCAGCGTCCAGCCATTGTCCCTTTGGCTGCGGATGTAGTTCTCCCCGGCCTCCCGCTGCGCGTCAAGGCTGTTGAACTCCTGCTCAAGGCAATCCTCGACGCTTTTTCTCGTGTAGATGGCGCAAAAAACTCTTCTGTTCGTTTCAGTCATCGCTCCTCACTCCAAAAAAAGTTGTTCCGCTCCAGTGCGTCCCCGTGATGAGAGTGGATATGGCCGTAAGGGAGCTGTAAATTCTCCCACGATACTCGTATTGCCGCCTTCCCCGGAAGATGGCCTCATACGTCACGCCATGCCATTCGCGGACGAACTTCGTGCCAGGTATGATTTTCATTCCCTGCTGGTATGGGATGGTGACCAAATTGAGGTTCGCCAGCGGGTCCTGGTCGGCTAGACTGTCCAGAAACTCCGCGTCTGCCTGCGAGAGCCCGCCGTACCGGCGCTCCTGCAGACGATAGGCGATGCGCCGCCTCAAAAGTTCCTTGCACTTCTGCTTCGTCTCGACTCCGTAGAGCTCCTTGTAGTACTTGCGGAGCGCCTGGATGTTCATCTGCCCAATCTCCACGAGGAGATTCTTCAAAAGCGTGTCCTTGGTTTCAGTCATGTTTGCCTCCGTTGGTTGGTAACACGCCTTTATTTGAATCCCTGTTTCCAGGTTTACAAGTCGGAAAAACGCTTATTCTGGATATTTCTTTTCTAAACAGTCTCCTAAAAAGAGACATATTTGTTTGAAATTGTCTTTGGATGCATTATCTTAAGGCTGTTGTCACCCCAGGGAGACTTGAAATATGCTGGAGAAACTGAAGAGAATACTGCTGGAGTTCCAGGAGCGTCCGCTGCCCGTCATCACCCGCCGCGACGCAGTCCTGCCCATTCTGGAGGGCAAGGCGACCGTGGTCACGGGGATGCGCCGCGTGGGCAAGACCAGCCTCTGCCGCCAGAAGATGCGGGAACTCATGGATGCGGGGCTTGATAAGACGCAGCTGCTCTATCTGAACTTCGAGGACGACCGCCTCACGGGATTCCGTCTGGAGGACTGCCAGCTCATCCTGGACGCCTACTACAGCCTCTGGCCTGACAATCGGGGCAGGGAATGCTACTTCTTCTTCGACGAGATTCAGAACGTGGACGGCTGGGAGCACTTTGTCCGCCGCCTGCTGGACACCACGGACGCCCACGTCATCCTCACGGGCTCCTCATCGAAGATGCTCACGTCGGAGATCGCCACCGCGATGCGCGGGCGTTCAGTCAGCGTGGAGCTGCTCCCTTACTCCTTCGGCGAGTATCTGCGGCACAGGAATGTGTTCGACGAACTGCCGAAACACCTCTCCGACGACGCCATTGCCAGGCTGCGCCACGGAATGGAGGAGTTCTTCGCCATAGGCGGCTTCCCCGAAATCTACCAGGTCGCGGACGGGATGACGCGCGGCGAAATCCTGCAGGAGTACAGCGACATGGTCGTGCTCAAGGACGTGGTCGAGCGGCACGGGGTCGGCAACATAACGGCGCTGCGCCGCCTCCTTGCCTGTCTCTTCAACAACGCCTCGCAGAAGTTCAGCGTGACCGCATTCTGGAAGGTCCTGAACCAGGGGATGCAGGTGAAATGCTCCAAGAACGACCTCTTCGAGTTCGTCGAACACCTTGAGGAGGCGTGCATGCTGTACAGGACCGAGCTGCACACGACCTCCGAGAAGGCGAGGATGGTGAACCCCGACAAGGTGTATTTGGTGGACGTCGGGCTGGTGCGCGCGACGGCCGACGACCCGACCGCAAACCGTGGCTGGCTTCTGGAGAACCTCGTCTATCTCCATCTGCGCCGAAGCAAGTGCCAGGTCGGATACTACAACACCTCCGACGGCAAGGAGGTCGACTTCCACGTCACCGACAGGCTGAGCCGACAGCGTTGCCTCATCCAGGTGTGCTGGAGCCTGAATGCCGCCGAGACTATGAAGCGGGAAATCTCGCCGCTGCTCAAGGCAGGAGGGGAACTCGGCATTAATCGTCTGCTGGTGGTCACCTGGGACGAGGAGAAGAAACTGGACGGCGGCGTGCGGGCCGTCCCGGTCTGGAAACTGCTGGCCGGGTATGAGCCGATATTCGGGTAAGGACACTATTACGCCTACATGCGAAGTGAAAATTACTGTCACAAGTGACAAGAAAATTCACTAACAAAGGCGCGGACAAGATAAGGACGAACATGTTTTCGATTCCGTCCAAGGAAAATTCCCCTCATCGTTGTGCGTCTTGATGTGCGTCCACCCGAAACTGCTGGGCACGGCACATTGTGTGGCAGATGAAAGATTTGGGGATTCCTGCCGTTTTTGACGAAAAAGATTTGGGGATTTCTGTCGTTTTTGGCAAAAAAGATTTGGGGATCTGTTATTGTCGGAGCAAAAGTAAGCGTTTTTCAGTAAAAAAGCCGAAAAGTAAGCGTTTTGTAAAAAATGTAACTGTTTTGCGAAATAACCCTATGGCTTCAGACGAGGACAGTAACAGTTTCGTTCAGAAAATGGCTTTTCCGGCTTTTCGGCGAGATATGTTCGGCTGTCCGTTCATTCCACAAACGCCCCACTGAGGTACATCTTCTCAAGGTTGTGTGCCTCGCGGAGTTCGCGTTCCGTCGATTTCTTGAGGCTTTTAATCTGCTTGTCCGTCAGTATAAAGCAGCAGTCAGGCCGGGTGAATTGGTTCTGCATCAGGTAGGTGTTGTGCGTGGTCAAGATTGACTGGAACTCCCTGCGAGCGTTTAGCTCCCTGACCACCGTGGAGGCGGTCTCATAGTAGAAGAAGGCATCGAACTCGTCAATGAACAGCAGAGAAAGTTTGTCCTTGCTCCTAGTCATCCAGTTGAAAAGAAGCCAGAGAACCCTCGTGCCTGATGAGGCGATGGACGAGAAAAGCGCCCTGATCTTCCTGTGATTGAAGTAGGCATAAAGTTTCGGCTGTCCTCCGTCCTCCTCGAAGCCCAGCTCGTAATTAAGGCCGTTCCGCGCAAGGAAGTCCTGGAACTGAACGAGTTGCCCGCTCTCGTGGAGCATCTGCTCCAGCGTCGGCTGGTCATTGGTCAGTCCGCAGTAGCCATCGCCATCAGAGAGGCTGCGGAACCAGAGCATTCCCTCGCAGAAGCGCATCAGTTTGGTCAGGACGGGTGAGAAGTCTGTCGGCGTGTTGCGATAGATGTACTTCAGGATGGAGAGCTTGTTGTCGGGGAGCTTGGTGTCAAGGTTTCCGCAAAGCTCTGGCGCGACAAACTGCCTGTCGGGCTTCCCGTAGTGATAGTCGAGAAGCGTGTCGCCATCGACTTTCAGAGTTTCCCATACAAGGTTCTGCGCATCGGTCTTCTCGTATTCGTAAACGACCTCCTTGAAGTCGAAGGAGAAGGTGTATTGGAATGACACCGTCTTGCGCCCCGTGTTCAGATTACGGTAGTATTCCATGAATTTGGAAGGGAAACGGTGCTTGTCGGTCAGATGCTGGACCAAATCGAAGAGTGCGAAGCCCAGGGAGGTTTTCCCCGTGCCGTTCTTGCCGAAGACAAGGGCTTTGTTGACAACGCCGTCCTTGACCAGAATCGGATTGTACGAATAGTCGGCAGCCGACAGGTCGAATGTCAGCTCGTCAAAGCACTTGTAGTTTTTTACTGTGATTCTTTTCAGCATAACGCACCTCGTCGAAGAAACTTGTTCTCGCTATGCCGATAATGTAACTCCTTAACCGTAGTTTTCAAACCGAACCGTAGAAAAATTACGGAACTGAACTATGGCTGCGAAACTGGTCTTATAAGGCGATTGTGAATATCCTTGATCAGCGTCTATGCGGTTTGTCAAAGGTGGGAACTTTCTCTGAAAAAGTGGAAAGTTCCCATCTTCGGTCAAATGGAGGGACGTTGGGAGAAGGTTTGCGTTTTCAGTGTCTCGCAGGAATTCTCTGCGGTATTGTTAGACGCTGGTAATAGATTAGAACTTTCGGGGGCTGCGGTCCTGAGATTACGCACGAAATCTGTTTCCCGAAGAGTGAGCGGAATAGACAGTTTTATGTTGGACCCGAGTTCGCACCATTTTGCGCCGATTTTTCTCTGAATCTGGAATCCGAATCTTCCGCCAACCCCTCCACCATTCAGACACATCCAGGCCCGTGGGGTACAGACAACTCCACGGGCCTGATTGTTTCTCCTTAACTCCCTCAAACAAGCAGAGTTAGCGGCTTCTCACTCCATTCTCTCCCCGCTCTCAAGAGAAGCGACAAC
>JAFRLI010000204.1 GCA_017431255.1 Victivallales bacterium | reverse complement strand
CTGGCGCCGACACGGCACACAATACCGTCCTCACGGGAACCTCCGTCCTCACCTTGCACATAGACTGAAGGTCCCGACGGCGTCCGCCGTCAGAACGTTTCCGTTATCCACATCCTTGCCAAAGTTTTTTTCATGAAGAAGACAACGATTTGGACCATTTGCAGCAAACGATACAAGGTGACTTTGGAGTCCACGGGCAGCCTCACGCTTGTGGACACAGCCAGCCGCACCACTTGGCGCAGCGAATCCCCCTTTCAAATGCGTTACGGCAACTACTACGACTACGACCTTGTCGAGCATTGCCGCATGCAGGTGAAGGCGACCTCCAATTCCCTGATCGTCCGCTTCGACCAGTTCGACTGGTTTGGACGTTGCCGCGAAAATCCCTATCGCAAGCCGGACCCCGGTCCTGCGCTGAAGTTTCAGTTCGGAATCCAACTTGACGAGGAGAAGGCGGTTTTTTCCACCGAGCCGCCGCAGGGAATGGAGGACGAGGACCTCAAGGTCACCTTCCCCGCGCGTCTCATCGAGTGGAAGACCACCGCGCAGGCAGACGTCATCCTGCCCAACGGCTATGGTACCCTGTTCCAGTTCCCGCGCAAGGATGCCTTCCAGCATGACTTCCTCTACTTCTGGGATTACACCGCCATGCCTTTCTACGGAGTCCTGCGCAAAAAGGCAGGAGGGCTCGCCATCCTGCTCCGCCAGCCCTGTGATTCCAGCATGCGTTTCGATGTTTCCACCACTCAGCGCGAATGTTCGTTCCTGCAGCCGGCCAGCGTCTTTACTCCGTTGGCGATGTATCGCCGGGAAGTCTGGCTCGTCGGAATGGCACCGGGTGCCACCTGGGTTGAACTTGCCAAATGGTACCGTTCTCTATTGCAGCGTGAGCACCGATTTGTCACGCTCAAGGAGAAAATGGCAGCCTCGCCCGAGGTGGAGAAACTTGTTGGGACCGTTGTTTGGAAGCATAATGTCTACGCCACGAAGACGCTTCCCAAGGGAGTCCACCATTCCTATTCCCTCTATTGTCCCAGCCCTGCGGTCGGCAAGGTCGAAGGAACTCCCAACGACTGGACTGCGCGAGAGGTCTTCACCGCCGCACACCAGGCGGGTTTCGACCGACTCGCCATCTTCAACTGCGGCTGGAACCGGGGCGGCTATGACAGTCAATACCCCGTGCGACTTCCCCCAAATCCCGTACGAGGAACTCCCCGAGACTTCCAAGACAGCGCCGCCTTTGGACGCTCCCTCTCCCCAGACTACATCTTCTCTTTCCACGACAACTACCGCGATACCTATCGCAACGCTCCCGACAAGAACTACCGCAAGGATCTCATGCGAGACCGTTCCGGCACCATCCTCCAAGGAGGCATCTGGCGCGGCGGACGTGCCGAACTCCTCTGCGCCAAATGTGCCCTCAAATATGCCAAGCGCGACATTCCGAAGATGGTCAAACTCTCCGGACGCGGCTCCATCTATGTCGATGTCCTCGGTTGCACCAAAGCACAAGAATGCTACGCCCCCCACCATCTCCAATCCCAGCGCGACGACATCGAATGCCGACGCACCCTCCTCTCCTACGTCAAATCCCAGTTCGGCTCCATCGTCACCGAGGGCAATCCCGCTGATGTCTTTGCCGACATTGTCGACCTCGGTGCCTTTGCCGCATTCCACTATCGAATCCCCTCCGCCTCTGTCGCACCGTCCCTGCCCATTCCCTTCTGGCAGTTGGTCTACCACGATTCCGTGCTCAGTTACACATGCGAAGGGGCCTACGGCGTTTCTGGCAACGACTACCTTGCCTTGCAGGCGCTCTACAACCTTCTGCCGACCGCGCTGGACCCCGTCAGCCTCCGCCTTTCCCGCGAACTTCGCGAATGCTACACCAGTGAAATGCTCTCCCACCGTTTTCTGGCGAAACCCAAAGGTCCCCTTGCTTTCGTCGCAGAAACGCGCTTTTCCTGCGGGATCACCATCCTAGCCAACACCACGGACGCGCCTTTCCGCAAAGGGAAACTCACCATCCCGCCACACGATTTCCTCGTCCTCACCAATGTCAATTGACGAGGACCTCGAAGGCGTAGTAGATGTCCTTTGCAGTCACGGAATCCAGACGCACTTGGAAGCCGTTCTGGACTTTCTTTACGGGAAGTTGGAGGCGTCGGTGTCCCGTGTAGTCTAGCGCCCAGACTTGGGGTTCTGCCGACAGAGCCAGACTTGCCAGAACGGTGCCTTTCTGGACGATGAGCGGGAGTTTGCCGAAGTTCGTGACAGTATTATTGCGGAACTCCACCCCGTTGTTCTTGAGGTCGGTCAGGAAGAGGAGAAGCATCCGTTTGGAAGACGAGAGGGGGGCACCGTCCAGAGCGCTGAGGAAGAGATTGCAGTCGCGGTGGTTTCCCTGGACTTGGAGGACGTTGCCTGCCATGGCGGATGCATTCCGATGAAGCAGGAAACTTTCCGCCGTCGGCGTGACCACTTTCAGGCTCCTGTCCTGGCAGAACTCGATTTCTCCTGTTGAACTGACAACGCGCTGGAGTTTGCCGTCTTGTTTTAGTCCCGTTCCAGGGGGAATGGGAAGTTTGTGCAATTCGGCGAGCAAATCCTGGTCATCGCGCAGGACGCGGTATTTCTTCAGGAAATCCGGCAACTTCATCTGAGCGGGAACGACCAGGCAGAGGGCCTTTGCAAGGGCGGGGGAATCCTCGTCGACCTGGATACTGGAAAGCGCGGCAAAGTTTCCGAGGCGTTGATAGGAACGGGGGAACGTCTTGCCGCCGAGGGTAGTGATTTGCTCCTCCAGGTACTGCTTCGTCACGACATACGGAATATCGATGCGGGAACGCGCGGGATGGAGGAGCGCAAGGATGCGTCCAGTGTGGAGCATGAGAGGATCGGAAGCGATGTTGAGGCGCTCCATTGGCGTGGGTTCCATCAATCGCTTTAGATGATGCGAATAGGAATAATGGTTCACCTGGTCCCAACCCTGCAGTCCAGCGACAGCCGCAAGCAGTGTGCCGAACTGGTGACGGTAGTTGTTGTAGCCGCACAGCTGCGCCTCGCCAACGACAAACGCCTTCCCCCAATACCGCGTGGGTGCCAATGCCAGCGGGAATTGCAGCCAATTCGACATCGGAGAACTCATGTCTTGCTTCGGATTGTTGTTGATCTCAAAACTGTAGTTGGCGTGGTAGATGTGGTTTTCGATGAAGTCATACTCCTTTCGAATGCCGATTTGCGTGACGTAGCAACTCATGCTCATATCGGAGAATGGTCGATTCATCCCGATGGAATGCAGGAACGCCTTCCAATCGCGGAACATCTGCCGCTGGCGTTCCGCCACAAAGCAGCCAAGCAGTCGATCCTGCTTCGCAGAATCTGCTGCAAGAAACCCCGAATACCGAGCGGCGGCCTCCGTTTTCAGGTGATTGAACGCCTCGGAAGCCCCCTGCAGATTTGCCGTAAGCGGGTTTTCATTGATGATATTGAATGGAAGCAGACCTGGGTCATCCTTGAGCGCCTTTCCCGTGTAGGGATTCACGGTGGTGGAAAGTTCTCTGGCGAAACTCTGCATGTTCTCAATGACCGCAGGGTCGTACGCCAGGAGGCTCTTGGTCTTGTT
>JAFRLI010000203.1 GCA_017431255.1 Victivallales bacterium | reverse complement strand
TCCAGATGTGTTTCATGACGCTCTCCTGACGCTCGGAAATGCCAATCGGTTGGTTTTGCTATGTGAGGTAATTGCACAACCCTAGGGGAGTCCACAGAACACACAGAATACACAGAACTGTTTGTCCGCGCTAACGCGCGGCTAAACACTTGATATGGAACAGAATACAAAGCGCAAGCAGCCGCGAAGCGGCGGATTGCCTTCTGTGTATTCTGTGTCTTCTGTGGACTCAATAAGGAGTTTTGCAATTCCCTTATGTTACTATAAAAGCGTTTTTTCGAAAAACAAATATTTAGGCCGCGAGCACCGGCACCACGCCCCTCTGGCCGCGGCGGAGAGCCTTGGAAAGGTTCTGCAGGGCCGCGCTCCGCCGCGGCCCAAGAAAAGGTGGAGTGCGGCCTGTGGGCAGATTCCTGGATGATTTGGTGAAAGGTGGCTTGCAAATGTGGTTGGAGGTGATATTTTTATGGGTGGTAAGAATGCTCGGAAACCAAGGTCGCAAATGCTGGAGATGCGATGAAGAAGATTTGGCTGTTGAGTTTTTTGTGGGTTTTGGCGTCGTTGCAGGCGCAGGTCATCACGGGGACGGTGAAGGATTTGGAGAAGGGGTATCCTCTGGAGGGGGTGTTGGTTTCGAATGAGCGGGAGGTTGTGCGGACGGATGTGGACGGGAAGTTTACGCTGCCGCGCAATGAGAAGAGCCGTTTTGTGTTTGTAGTGCCGCCGTCGGACCGAGATGAGCCAGGTCGCTGGCAACGTTTGACGGAGGCGACGGAGTATCATTTCGCGCTCAAGGCCAAAGAACCGGCAAAGGGCTTCACGTTCATCCACATCGCGGATACGGAAACCGCTTCCGACCAGGAGACCCTTCAGCAGATTATGGACAGTGCCGCCAGCGAGCAGGCGGCATTCATCCTGCATACAGGAGACATCTGCCGCGAGAAAGGGCTCCCGTTCCATGCGGAGCATCTGAACTACAAAACGGCGAAGCGTCCCGTTTACTACTGTGTCGGAAACCATGATTTGACGGGCGAACACGGACACGGCGAAAGCCAGTTCGAGGAATTGTTCGGACCGACGCGATACGCCTTCGAGGAGGGAGGCTGCCTGTTCATCATCACCCCAATGCTGCGCGGCGACCACCGTCCAAGTTATACGGAGGAGGACGTCGTGCTCTTCGTCAAAAACCTGCTTGCGCTTGTGGACAAGAACCAGCCCGTCTACTTGGCGAACCACTACTCCGCTATCATCCATCCCAGGGGAATCCTGGGCACCCACACGCAGATTCCCGTGGACCTCAACCAGTGGAACTTTAAGGCATTCATCTACGGACACACCCACCACAACCATGCCGTGAAATGCGGAAAGGGGATGCTGTTCAACACCGTCATGTCCCGTGGTGGCGGCATTGGGGAAAATGCGGCAGCCTACCGCTTCTTTGCAGTCAAGCCGGATGGGGATTTCACGACGGAGATTCGTCCGCTCCACCTGCAGAAACTCAGCAGCGTCCACGTCTCCCCCGCGCCGGATGCGGACGGCAAGTACACCATCGCCGCATTTGTCGGAAACACAGTGGACGCGCCCAAGCAGGTCGTGGCCCAGGTCAACGGGGAGAGACTTCCGCTGACGCAAGCCAGTCAATTGCTCTGGACGGGGAGCAGCACCGTGCAACCCAAAGGCGAGGTCGCCATTCAGGTCTTTTCCAACGGCATTTCTTTCTCTGGCAAGGGTAGTGCGGAGGTGACGGGGGCGAAGGATTTGGGACTGACGCTGGAGCGCGTGGCCTACGTGCCTGGCATTGTGATGTACGGGACGCCCGCCGTTGCCGGGAATCTGGCCTTCTTCGGAATCAGCGGGGACGCCACGGGAGAGGAAGGCGGGGTCGCGGCCTTGGAGTTGGACACGGGCAAACTGCGCTGGTTCCGCCACCTCCCTTCGGGGCTTCGCGGCGCACCCGTGTTTGCGGAAGGAAAGGTCATTGCGTGCAACGCCAACAGCGTCATCTATGCTTTGGACCCCGACACGGGAAAGAGCCTCTGGACCAATCTGCTGGAGATCGAAACCATCGGAGGCAGTTATTTCAGTACGCCCCTGGTCGCGGACGGTGTCATCTATGCAGGAGCCTGCAACGTCCTTCGCGCAGTCTCCCTGGCCGACGGGAAAACCCTCTGGACCAACACCGCACCTGGACGAAACACCGCCCTGGACCAACCCATCCTGCACCAGGGACGCCTCATCTACACCGCCGAATGGGACACCCCACGCGCCCTCGACAGCAAGACGGGAAAACTCCTTTGGACGGTGCAGCCCCCGCCCCCCAAAGTCAAGCCTTGGCTCCCCACCCTCGCACCTCTGGACGAGAAGCGCATCCTCATGCTCGGCGGCCAGTACTCCGCCGTCCTGGACGCAGAGACAGGCCAGGAACTCGCCAGCAACCGCAAGATGCGCGTGCACACCCTTTCCAAGCCTGTGCTCTTTGAGGGAATGCTCTTCAAGGGGAGCGTCAACCGTGGCCTGCTCGTACTGGATCCCGAAACGCTCAAGGAAAAGTTTGCGTTGCCGCTCGGTTCCAGTATCCTGCGCACGGTTCAGTACAACTCTAATTCAACCGACCTTGTGGAGGCAACCCCAGTCATTCACGACGGATACCTTTACGTCGCCCATTCTGGAGGACGTCTCTACCGCATCAAACCCGCAGCCACCAAAGCGGCAACGGAACTGAAGTACCTCGAACTGAACTCGCCATTGATGGCCGCCCCCGTCATCCAAGATGGACGCCTCATCCAGACCGACTATTCCGGACGGGTCTTCATCTTCCGTTTCCTCTAGATGCTCTAGAGGTTCTAGAGGTTCTAGGTACCTTTCCGTACTCCTTGCCCCCCCCCAAAAAAAGCAATGTCCATCTCCTTCCAACATCAGAACGGTCTGTTTGCGCAATTCGATGGAAAGACGCTCCGCTTCGGCAATCGTTTTTTTGAGCGTGTTGTGGATTTGTCAGATGGTTTTCCGCGCACGGTAGGTGTGCGAGCGGGAGACACGGAGTGGGCGGATGCAGGAAACTTGTGCTGTGATTGCTCGTTCCAAGGGTTGAATGTCCCCGAAAGCGGGCTTTCGGAGTATCATGTGACGGTGGAGCCGCAGGCGGTCTATCGGGAATCACAGACGCTGGATTCTCCGCATTTGGAGATTACCTTTGCTTTCAAGGACGAAATCCAGCAGGCGGAGTTCACGCGGATTTTCCGCGTGTATGCAGATTTGCCAGCGTGTTCCGTGCAGAACCGTTTGACGAGCCAGGTGCAGGTGTCGGGTTGCTGGTCGTATCGTCATGCGATGGACGCAAAGAACGTGCCCGCCATCGGAGATTTGCCACGGGAGGGGCGTGTGGATTCCTTCCAACTGGCGGCGGGCGTGGTTCCCGTGCGCAGCGTGGAGTTTCAGGGACGCACCGATTTCCACAACAACTACGTCATCAAGCACCCGCTTTCCGCCTTGGAAGGCGTCTGCTGCGGCAACCTCCTTTACCTCGAACACGATGGGGCAACCCTTCTCTGCCTCCAGGAGGCACCCGCCAGCACCGAACGACGAGACTACGAAGCCTACGATTTTCGACTGGACGACCAGCAACTCCGCACCTGCTGCTGGGGCGTCCTGCCCGAGGAACTCCGTCCAGGGCAGGAAGTCCAGAGTTACCGTAACATCCTCCTGTTCGCGGCACCAGGGCAAAGTCCAGAGAAGGTGCTTCGTCGCTATCTGGCGGCGCGCTTCCCGATGGCACCGTCCGAGGCGCACATCGTCGTCAATCCCTGGGGTTGTTTCATCTTCCGCAAACTCGTCTCCGAGGAGTTTCTGAAAGCAGAAATCCACGCAGCGGACGAAATCGGGGCGGAAGTGTACCAGATTGACGACGGGTGGCAGGCTGGCGGCGGCATCGGTCTTGGAGAATTGACCCGTCGCAACCGTCCAGGCAGCCTGGAGTTTTGGAAAACCTCTCCGACGCTGCTGCCCAACGGGTTTGCGCCGCTGGTCGCCGCCGCCAAGAATGTCCGCCTGGGGCTTTGGTGTGCGCCAACCATGACCAACGCCTTCCGCGATTGGAGCGAGTTCGCAGACCTGCTGCTCGAATACCACCGCCAGGCACATTTTGCCACCTTCAAAATCGACGGCGTGCGGATGCAAACCTACGAATCCGAACGCAACCTGGAAGCCCTCCTGCGCAAAGTTCGCACCGCAACCAATGGCCAGGTCTACTTCAATCTTGACACCACGAACGGGCAGCGCGCGGGATACTTCCGCTTCCTCGAATACGGCAACGTCTTCCTCGAAAACCGCTACGTCGCCCACGGCGGTCTGCGGGGGTATCATCCGGAGAAGGTCCTGCGCAACCTCTGGACGCTCGCCAAGTACGTCCGCACGCAGTCGCTTCAAATCGAGGTGCCTGCCCCGGAGGACATCCAAGACCCCAACGACATCTGCCCTGGCCTGCTGGATTATCCCTACGAATACTGGTGCGCCGTCGCTCTCTTCTCCAGCATTCTCCTTTGGACCGCACCCTCGCGCCTCTCCCAACAGACCCGTGACACCCTCGCCAAAATGTTCGCGCTTCACAAGAGCATTCGCCCAAAACTCTTCTCGGGAGATGTCTGGCCCATCCTTGCGCAACCCGACGGCAAGAGCCTCACAGGTTTCGCTTCCGACGCAGGACTCTACCTCCTCTTCCGCGAAAAAGATTGTCCCGACGCCTCCCTACAACTTCCTTCCGAGCACATTCAAATCCTCGCTGGGAATGCAACCGCCCAAGGGAACACCATCACTCTTCCACCTGCTTCTTTCTGCCTTTGCCAAGCCTAACCCAGGGCACCGTATTCGCTTGGCTGCTGACACGCTAGCCCCTTGAGAAACAACCACAAGCACCCACGACAAGCCATGCAAGAAAGTTTCCACATCATTACGGAACCGGAAGAGAAGTATTCTCTGAAGTACCGTTTTTGGCAAGGTTGCCCCACGATTGCACGCACGCGTGGCGGGCGTCTCTTTGCGGGATGGTACACGGGCGGCACACACGAACCCGCGCCAAACCACTACAACCTCCTGGCGCAAAGCGATGACGACGGACGAACCTGGCAGGAACCCGTCCTCATTGTCGCCAGCGCACCCGAAAACCACGTCCGCGCCATTGACATTCAACTCTGGACCGACCCCGTCGGAAAACTCTGGCTCCTCTGGACTTGCCGTGACGACAATGTCCCCGACATCGACCCGAACCACCTCTCCACCTGGGCCATCGTCTGCGACAATCCCGACGCCGCGCAACTCGCCTGGAGCAAACCACGTTGCCTCGCCCCTGGTTTTACACGCTGCCAAATGACCGTCCTTCCCGATGGACGCTGGCTCCTCCCCGCCTACGACTGGACCTGCGACCGTTATTCCTGGTCCGAATCCTCCGACCAGGGACAAACGTTCCAGCGACGCCATGGCGGTAAAAAACTCGGCGCTTTTTTTGACGAGGGTATGTTCGTTTCCCTTCGCAATGGCGACATTCACCTCTACCTCCGTTCCAACACGGGAAACATCGTTCTCTCGCGTTCCACCGACAACGGAAAAACCTGGTCGGACGGCGCGCCGTCGGGCATCCGTTCCCCTTCCTCGCGGCACTTCATTCAGCGCCTTCCTTCCGGGAACCTCCTTCTCCTCTGCAACAACCACAATCGCGAACGCATCAACATGTCCGCGTTTCTTTCGGAAGACGACGGTGCCACCTGGCTTGGTCCGCTTGTCCTGGACACGCGTCCCTACAGTTCCTATCCCGATGCCGCCGTCTCCCCCGAGGGGGTCATTACCGCCGTGTTTGACATCGAACGCTCGAAGGTCGGCGCCATCGTGCAGTCCCGCTTCACGGAAGAGGACATTCGCAAGGGGCGCATCGTCACCCCGGACTGTTACTGCTGCCGAACCCTGTCCGTGATACCGCCGCACTACAGCGAAGAGGCCTACCGCAAGTGCCAGCAGGAGGAAGAGGAATTTCAGCATTTCTGCAATCAAATCAACGGCAAGGAGTGATTTGTTATGTTATATCTGGGAATCGATTCATCCACGCAGGGCGTGAAATGCCTTGCGATTGAGCCGGCTACAGGAAAAATCGTCGGAGAAAGCGCGGTCAATTTCGGGCGTGATTTGCCGCAGTATGATTCTCCGAACGGCTATTTGCCGAGCGAGGATCCCCTGTTGCGGCACGCCAATCCGCTGATGTGGCTCGACGGCCTGGAACTCGCCCTCAAACGCCTCTCTGCGGAAATCCCGATGGCTGAGGTGGAAGGAATCTCCGGTTCCGGCCAGCAGCATGGCTCCGTGTATCTGATAGCTCATTCCTGGCCAATCCTTCCAGGAACTTCCCTGGCAAATTATATGGAAGGCTACCTGTCACGTGACACGTCCCCCATCTGGATGGACCACTCCACCTCCGATGAATGTCACGAGCTGGAAAGGATGTTCGGAAAGCAGATGGTTCTGCGCACAGGCAGCCCCGCCATCGAGCGCTTCACGGGACCGCAAATCCGCCGATTCCAGAAAATGCAACCATGCACATACGCTGTCACCGAAACCATCCATCTCGTGAGTTCCTTCCTCTGCTCCGCGCTCATCGGCAAGGACGCTCCCATCGACTACGGCGACGGCGCCGGAATGAACCTGCTGGATTTACAGACCATGCAATGGGCGCCGGACATTGCGGAAGCCACCGCACCAGAACTGCTCACCAAGCTCCCCGCCATCGTCCCCTCCAACACCATCGCGGGACACCTGACCCCCTATTTCGAACGGTTCGGGCTGCGGCCAGGCATCCCCGTCGTCACCTGGTCGGGAGACAATCCCAGCAGCCTCATCGGCACAGGCGCGTTCCTGCCTGGCGTTACGGGAATCAGCCTCGGCACGAGCGATACCATCTTCACTCCCATGTCCCAATTCCGCACCGATCCCGAAGGCTGCGGACACATCTTCGGCAACCCTGCCGGCGGTTTCATGAGCCTCCTCTGCTTCACCAATGGCTCCCTCGCACGAGAACACGTTCGCGACGAACTCGGCGTCGATTGGCACTATTTTGACGAAACGGCTTGCGAGGAAACGGTCCCGGGCAACGACGGTCGCCTGATGCTTCCGTGGTTTTCCGCAGAGAACACGCCTGCCGTGCACCAGCCGGGCGTCCGCCGCAATTACACGGAGGCGACGCCCGCGCAGGAGATTCGCGCCATTTTGGAATCGCAGGCGCTTGCGATGCGGTTGCACTCCTCCTGGATGGGGAAACCGCGCGTCATCCGTCTCACGGGCGGTGCCTCCCGCGCCAAAGGGTTCCGGCAGATTCTGGCGGACGTCTTCCAGGCGGACGTCGAGACCATCTCCGTCACCAATTCCGCCGGTCTGGGGGCCGCGATGCGTGCCGCGGCCACCGTCGAGAACATTCCTCTGGTAGAGTTGGCCAATGCGTTCTGCGGGGCAGAACGCGTAGCCGTCCCAAATCCGCAATTCGCCGCGCTTTACGAAGAGTCCCTTCAAAAATATCAAGCATTGGAGACGAGCGAACGATGAAACAGAAACCTGTCTTTCCGTGGTTTGACGCAAAACGTCCCTTCGAGGAGCGCGTCGAGTTGCTTTTGAAGTCCTTGACCATCAAAGAGAAACTCTCTCTGTTGCGCTATGATGCGCCCGCCATCCCGCGCGTCGGCATTCCTGCATTCAACTGGTGGAACGAAGCGCTCCACGGCGTTGCCCGTGCTGGAATCGCGACCGTCTTCCCGCAGGCCATTGGACTGGCGGCAACGTTTGACCCCGCCTGCGTCAAAGCCGTTGCATGCGCCATCGCCATGGAGGGACGTGCCAAAAATGCCGCGTCGCGCAAACTCCAAAACACCGACCTGAAATATCACAACCTGACTTATTGGTCTCCAAACATTAACATCTTCCGTGACCCGCGTTGGGGAAGAGGCCAGGAAACCTACGGCGAAGACCCTTTCCTCACGGGCGAAATCGGCAAGGCGTTCGTCCAGGGGCTTCAAGGCGACCATCCCAAATATCTCCTCTCCGCCGCCTGCGCCAAGCATTTCTGGGGGCATAGCGGTCCCGAAGAACTTCGACACGGATTCGACGCAAAAATCTCCCCCTACGACGCTGCCGCAACCTATCTCCCCGCATTCGAAAAACTTGTCTGCGAGGCCCACGTGGCAGGCGTCATGGGTGCCTACAACCGTACCAACGGACAGGCCTGCTGCGGCAGTAAAGACTACCTCCGCGACCTCCTGCGCAAGAAATGGGGATTTGACGGCTACACCGTCTCCGATTGCGGCGCCATTTCGGACATCTTCCAGCACCACGCACTCGTCGATTCTATGACCGATGCGGCGGCAATGGCACTCAACAACGGTTGTAACATCAATTGCGGCAAGGCATTCCTGTCCCTGTTTGACGCCTACCGCGAAGGCAAGATTTCCTCTCAAGAAATCGATGAGGCGCTGCGCCATGCCCTTCTCATCCAAATGCGTCTGGGGCTTTTCGACCCAGATGAGCAGGTTCCCGGTGCACAGACTCCGCAATCCGTTGTCTGCTGTGCCGCACACCGCCGTCTGGCCCGCAAAGCCGCTGCCGAAAGCATGGTTCTGCTCAAGAACGACGGCACGCTGCCACTTTCGCGTGACCTTCGCGCCGTTGCGCTCGCGGGACCCAATGTCGAGGCGTTCAACGGTCTCTGGGGAAACTACAACGGCATCGGGAAGCAGATGGTGACACCGTTGGAGGGCATTCTGGCACGCCTCAATGTGGGAACGGGCGTTGTCTACGTCAATCCCAATGCCACGTCCCGACCTTCTATCACGGACGAAAATCCCGATGTCGTCATCTACGTTGGCGGCTTCAATGAGAGTCTGGAAGGCGAGCAGTGCAGGGGCAATCTTGGGGGCGACCGAGAAAATCTGGATTTGCCGCCAGAACAGCGTGCGGAACTGAACGAGATTTACTTGAAGGGGGTGAAGGTGATTCTTGTGGTAATCGGGGGAAGTCCCGTGGATTTGTCCCAGGATCTTGGGCGCGCGTCGGCGATTCTGTTTGTTCCGTATCCTGGCGAACAGGGAGGCGAAGCACTGGCAGAGATTCTCTTCGGGAAAATCAGTCCCTCGGGACGGTTGCCCGTCACCTTCCCTTATTCGCTGAAGGATGTTCCGCCTTTCGAGGACTACTGCATGCGCGGACGCACCTACCGCTACGCCACCGCAAAACCGCAGTTCCCCTTTGGTTTCGGTCTTTCCTACACCAAGTTCGCGTACAGCGACCTCCAATGCACCTCCACCGGCAAATCCATTCGTCTGGCATTCACCCTCAAAAACACGGGGACGTTCGTCGGGGACGAAGTCGTTCAAGTCTACTGGCGGCAGGGACGTGGCGGCTACCCCGTCCCCAACTGCGAACTCGTGGCTTTCCGGCGAGTTTCCTTAAAGCCTGGCACCAGCAAACACGTCTCCCTCACCATTCCCAAGGAACGCTTCGTGGCCTACGGCAAAAACGGTGCAAAGAAATCCCTCGCCGGACGTTCCATTGAACTCTTCCTCGGCGGTGACTCCTCCCTCAACGCCCCACTCACCACAACCATCCAGCTGTACACGATAGGATTCTTCCACAAAACACACAAAAATATTGGGAACACCTGTCTCTTTTGAACCGTTGCTTCTTGCCTGTCCCCCTGGGGGAAGGTCGGACCTTTCCCGCAGGGGGACAGCACAGGAAGTCAGCGCGACTTCAGCGCGTTTTGAGAGACAGGAAGGATGACTGTTCTTTTTGTGTATTTTGTGTGTTTTGTGGATAAAAACAAAAGACCTGAATCACGCGGCGACCCTTCTGAACAGTAACAAAATAGATATTTCATATCTCAAAAACTTAGTGTATTTGGTGATAGTTGCTCAATTTTCAGGAAAATACTTGAAAAAGTGCTTGACAAATGCGATATTTTTCCCCCACCCTGGGCGGGGGGCCCTCCTTCCCGCGCGCGCATGCGCATAAGCCAGCGTCCGCACATCGACCTTGTCGTCCTGCTCTCCTTCTCGCGCGCGCATGCGCAAGTGCGCATACGCGAAACTGAACGATGAAAGCGCAAATCGCACTTCTCCATCGCATATGCGCACAACAGCCACTCGAAACCTCCGAGGTGCAGATTCTCAAAATAGATTATTCGTTTCTCAGAAACATAGTGTATTTGTTGATAGTTGCCTGTTTTTCGAGAAAATACTTGAAAAAGTGCTTGACAAATGCGATATTTTCCCCCACCCTGGGCGGGGGGCCCTCCTTCCCGCGCGCGCATGCGCATGTGCGCTCGATGATGGGCTGGCATTATGCCCCATCCTACCCTCCTTCCCGCGCGCGCATGCGCATGTGCGCATATGCGAAACGGAACAACGAAATCGCAAATCGCACTTACAATGAAATCGCAAATCGCACTGCTCCATCGCATATGCACACATAGGCAAAAATCGTGACGGTTTCGTTCCTTTTGCCAGTTTTATGAGTGTGCTTACTCCTAATGAGAGAGTGCCGCGCGGAGCGCGACCTGCAAAACCGACAAGCTGAACGCTTTGCACGACCAGCAAAACCGACAAGCTGAACGCTTTGCGCGGTCTGCAAAACAGACTGGGAGCCTGCGCCTTCTCATGCACCGCAATGGCCGCGCGGGGCGCGGCCTGCAAAACCGACAGAAAGCACGCTCCGCACGTCCAGCAGGTCCTGAAAAAACAACAGGGCCACGCGAATGTTCGCGTGGCCCCCGTGGCGGTCAAAGATTTCTCTAGTTGAGGTCGCTCATCCCGGCAAAAATCGTGTCGCTGCGATAGTGTTGGCGAACTTCCGCATTGGTGAACGCCTGAACGTGTCCATCCGAAAATGCGACATTGACCTTGTTGGGGTCGTGGGCATTCCAAGGTGGAGAACCCCAGTTTTGAGAGGTCAGTTCCGTGGTCCACTTGAAGTAAAGTTTGCACTGGCTGATTTTCATCTGCTCCAGGCGAGTGTCGCAAAGGAGAATAAAATCACCGGGAGACTTGAGTTGGGCAAAATGAATCATGGAATCGTAAATGCCATTCCCCATATCCACGCCGATGTTGATGCGGCCATTGCTGCTTCCTTCGTAGCGAGTGCCGTTGATGGTCTGCGCACAAGTGAAATTGATGCCGAAGATGTGGGCACGGCTAAACCGCAAGTCATCCCAAGATTCCGCGCCAGTACGAACGATGGCGGAGTTCGTGCAAACGTATCCGCGACGATTGCCCGCCTCCATGTAGCCGCCTTCCGCCAGAATCTGTCCATATCCCCACTCCGACCGCAACACGTCGTTGTAGTCATTGCGGTACATCTGACAGTACAGCCCTACCTGCTTCATATTGTTGACGCAACCGATCGCACGCGCCTTCGCACGAGCCTTCGCCAGCGCAGGCAGCAACATCGCCGCCAAAATCGCGATGATCGCAATCACCACCAGCAATTCAATCAAGGTGAACACGTTTTTCTTCATTTCAGACTTCCTTTCCGGTTTGAGAAATGCATTTCTTCATAAATCTTCTTTATTATACCCTTTTTTCAAATAAGAACCTATCCGTAAATAATACCTCGTTTTCTGAAAACAATGATGGCAGCCGCCAACTGGAGTAGCCCCTCGAACGACGACTTCTTCTTCTCGAACCGGACAAGAATCTTCCTGAACCGGTTGAACCACGAGTGCGCC
>JAFRLI010000202.1 GCA_017431255.1 Victivallales bacterium | reverse complement strand
ATGGACACATTTTGCAGATTGGACTTGGCACCGGCTTCCAAAGACAGCGAGGCAACCAGAATGTTCTGCTCCTCGTCAATGCTGGCATAGGCGTCGAAGGAAGCACTCGGGGAGGTTCCCAGATTGGAGGCACCGAAACTCAAGTAAATCGGGGTTCCAACGAAGCAATAGTCCAGAGAAACGAGTTGGTTTTTCTCCGCGGCCAGAATGATTTTTTCCGACGCGCCGTCAATAGGTGTGACTGCGAGGTCGACATCGTAGTCGGCGGTAAAGAATCCGACGGTTACAATGTTTTCCAGTTTGCGGTCTTCCTCCGCGTAGTCATAGACACCGTCCCAGGTCATTCGCTGGTCTGCGTCGTAGCAGTCGTCGAAAAGGATTTCCTTGGTTTCGGCGTTGTAGCCATAGCCTGTCATGATATGGTCGGTGATAATGACGAGGACGGGGCGTCCCGCGTCGATTTCCTTCTGGTAGTCTTCAAACGTGAAGTCGCCACCGGCGACATCGACCGATTGCGTGCCCGTGACTTTCATATCCATGGAATACCCCTTGTCTTGGGCGTAGAGATACAGACCGTACTGCAATTCCATGATAGGGTTGGAGATGGTTCGCTCGATTTCACCGGACTGGATGGTTTTCGTGGAATCATCCACAAGATTCACTTCGAGCATCAAATCCCGATATCCCATGCGGAGATTCTCGTTGTCGCGCCAGAATTGTCCGGTTCCGAGATAGTCGGCCAGGCAGTTTCAGATGTCGGTTCGGATGGCGGGACCTTCACCGTTGTTCACGAAGGAGTATTCCAGTTCTTCTTCGGGGGGTGGTTGGGGTGGCTTCCGTGGGGTCTTCGATGATGTCGTCAAGGTCGTCTCTGGAGTAGAAGCGATACACGTAGTCTTTTGTTGCGGTGGCGAGGCCGAGGACGGTATCGAAGGCGTTCATATTGTACTTGTCGCCGTCGAGTCCGCGGGCATTGAGTTCCACATTGCCCGCGATGATACCAGAGAGGTCTTTCCCCTGTTATCCATAGAGATCGTAGTAACCGAGGAGCATGGCGGTCGCCGTGGGGCCGCACCCATACATGTATTCCGCCTGCGGCATGGTGTTGGCGAACACAACATCACCGTTCCCCTTGGTGATGGTCAGACCATTGACGGTAGCACTGTTTCGAAGGAGTTCTTCGCCGGAAGTGTCGTTCATCGTGTAGTTCGTCATATCGGTTGCTTTGCTGGTGTGGTTTCTTGGGAATCGCTAAAAATATAACTTCCGCTCGTTTTCATAGCAAGCGGCAAGGGAATGATTTCAGGAGCAGGAGGTGCAAAAAAAGGACGGAAGGGAGACGCGGTTGCCGTCCCTTCCGTCCCGCTATGTTTCTGGGAATGATTTGGCGTTACTTCACGTAGAACTTTTTATAGCCGCCGAAGGTGTAGAGTTCCAGCTTCCCGTAGGTGTTGCCGCCCTGGTTGGGTTGCGCCCATTTGGCGGGGATGGTGCGCTTGCCGAGGTCGTCCTTGTCGATGATCCAGCCAACGCAGACACGGCGGAGGATGAAGCCTAGGCTGTTCCGCTCAATCCCCCAGTCGTTGCTGTTGATGATGACGTCCACGGCGTTCGGGTATTTCCCCTTGGAGCACGCCAGCGCGTCCTTCGCCAAACTGTCGTGCATGGAACCTTTGGGGAAGGCCGACATCGGGTGGAAGATCACAACGTTCGGGGAGTTGTTCTGGAGGGCCGCCTTCGTATACTGGTAACTGACCGCCGCCTTGCTCTGGCGCATCGTGTATATCTCCTTGTTCTGATTGGCGCAGAAGATGTTGATGAAAAACATCTGCATCATCGCTTCCTGCACAAACGGTATCTCCTTTTCGCGGAGGTATTCCGGTTCGCCATTCTCGGCAAAGAAATAATACGTGCCGTCCTTCTTGCTGTAGCGGACCCACGTGCTAAAGTTGGAGAGGCCAATCTGGAACGAGTGGAACTCCATTTTCTTTTGCGCAACGTCAATTTTGATTTCGCAATTCATGCGAATGGGTTCATCCAGTTCACCGAGAAAGTATTCGTAACGCTCGATTTCCCGTTGCGCTTCCGCTGCATTCGGACCATCTGCCTCGACAATCGCCCGGTCTTCCTTGATTCGCTCGCGAAGTTGCTTGTCCAGTTCCAGCATCTTCTCCTTATTTTCCTTGCCCAGACTCTTGACAAACTTGGCAACGGGATTCGCGTTGTCTCTCTCATCGAAGTCTTCCGCCAGAATCCACGGCAGTGGTGCCTTGTGCTCGATTGCGGTCGCCTTCACCGCCTGTTTGGCCTCCTTCGCTTTTTTCTCGGCTTCCAATTTTGCGCGTTCCGCCTGGTTTTGGGCCTGTTTTGCTTCTTGAGCGGCCAGTTCCTTTCCCTCAATGGCCTGCATGCGCTTCTCTAGAGCCTGCACATCGGGGTCGTCCTCGCCGCAACTCTTCTTAAGGTCGTTAATGCGCTGACGTGCCTCCTTCGCCGCAGACTTTGCCGTGAAGCCCCCACCTTCGGCGCTCTTCAGGAATGTCTCAATCATCTTGACCTTCATGGCTGGAGCCGCCGAAACTCCTTCGGTCAGGCAAAACATTGTTGACGCAGCAAGAAACAGGTGGAATCCTTTCATTTGTGTTTCACTCCTTGTCGCCTAGGTTACGTTTCTTCCGCGTGGCGATATCGACGAAAGAACCTAGAAAATCCCGTGCTCAATGACGCAGAATTGCAAAACTCCATTCCAATGCCCTGCTCGTGACCCGTGCCAGCGAGCGTTTGGCAATCTCCACATAAAATACTGTAGTTTCTTCCTTTGTCAAGCGAGACGGAAACATCTATGTGCTCGAAATCCTCTTCCTGTCGCATATCAACCAACGGGAAGAATGAAGGGAAAAGGACACAAAAAAAAGCGTCAACTGGTGAAAGTTCTGTAAGAGATGATGCGTATGAGATGCGTATGAAAGGAGAGGACACGGAACGGCGGGAATCTCCACAATACGAGAAAGACGAAAAGGAGACAGGGTCACGAAGGGCGCGTGAGGCGTGCCTCCCTGTCGGTTTTGCAGGACCGCGCTTGGAGGACTACGAGGCTTCCATCGGGGAGAAGGATACGTGGGAGCCCGCAATCCTCGAGGATGGATACAAGGCGCGCCTTGTCTGCCGCCGTCACTTCGATTGAGATGGCATGTTTCTTTCTTCTATGCCTGAGAAAAGCCTAAATGACGCAGAAAATCCCCGAAACTTGAAAATCAAGCACAAAACGATGTTCTTGTTATGGCTGATTTCAGTTCGATATTTGTACTCACAGATAGAAACAGCCCCGATGGAGGCAAAATCCTCATCGGGGCTGTTTGAAATTATATCCTAAACTGTTGATTATCAACTGGTACCGGAGGAGGGACTTGAACCCTCATGCCATTGCTGGCGAGAGATTTTGAGTCTCTTGCGTCTGCCATTCCGCCACTCCGGCGTCAGAAATCACACTTTCACCACATGTGAAGACAAGGGGAAGCGCATTGTGTGGGGGCTTTTGTTCCCCAATTTGAGCGTATTTCTATAAATCAATATACCACGCATTCCCGAATTGTCAAACGGATTACCTAGTTTTTCCTGGATTCCCACCAAGATTTGGATACGCGCGGAGCGCGGCCTGAAAACCGACAGGGAGGCACGCCTCGTGCGCACCTGGAGGAGGTGCCTTGTGGCCGCGGTCTGCGTGCCGTCATGGCCGTACCCGGTGTTGTACAAAATGCAGAATGAGGTTATATTATATCGCGGAAGTTGCAAGACTCTCATCCCAACCGCCTTCGTGGCGCGGTGCGATGGCTCCATTGCTCAAACAGCTTGGTATGGTCACCACACCGAATCTTCGCTCTTCGTCCTTGCTTGTGGCGTTTTGGCGGTTGGGCGGTAGTTTTTGTCCTAGAAGTAAGTTGCGATAGGATTTCTCCGTTCGTTTCCAAAGGAGTTTTTTGATGAAGAGCAGACCGATTTCTTTGAAGGAAGTGAAGTTGCGTGACGGATGGCTGTCGCGTTTGGTGGAACTGGGTGCGAAGGTGGTGGTTCCGTATTCGCTGGAGCGTTGCGAGGAGACGGGGCGCATCGACGCGTTGCGCGGACTCTGGAAGCCGGGGATGCCGAAGGAACCGCATGTCTTCTGGGATTCGGATGTGGCGAAGGTCATCGAGGGACTGGCCCTGGAACAGGTCGCCGAACCAACCCCTGAACGCGCCAGGCAACTGGAGGAGTACGTGGACATTATCCTCTCGCAGCAACAGCCAGATGGTTATCTCAATTCCCACTATGTCTTTGTGGAACCCGACAAACGCTGGAGCAACATTGAACAAAAGCACGAACTCTACTGCGCGGGGCACCTCATCGAAGCGGCAGTCGCTCATTTTCAGGCCACGGGCACCCGTAAGTTCCTCGACGGCATGTGCCGTTACGCCGACTACATCGCCACCGTGTTCGGGCTCGGCGAAGGACAACTGCGCGGCTATCCTGGTCATGAAGAACTCGAACTCGCCTTGTGCAAGCTCGCAGACGCCACGGGCGAGCAAAAATATGCGGAACTTGCCAAATATTTCGTGGATGAACGTGGACAGCAACCGAGTTTCTTTGAAGAGGAGGCAAGACGGACTGGACGCGACCGCGGATTCCTCTATCGGGATGGACGCCAGTTCCAGGCTCATAAACCCGTGCGGGAGCAGGAAAAGCCTGTCGGACACGCAGTTCGCGCGATGTACCTCTACAGCGGAATGGCGGACGTGGCAGAACGCTTCGAAGACGCTGAACTGCTCGCTGCCTGCGAACGGCTGTTTGACGCAACGGTCAATGCAAACATGTATGTGACTGGCGGCATTGGCTCCTCTCGGGAAGGAGAACGTTTCACTACGGACTACGATTTGCCCAACTCCACTGCCTATGCGGAAAGTTGCGCTTCCATCGCATTGGCACTCTTCGCCATGCGCATGATGAACATTACTGGCGATGCTAAGTACGCGGACGCCTTGGAAACGGAACTCTTCAACGGCGCAGTCAGCGGACTGTCCCTGGAAGGCGACCGATTCTTCTACGCCAACCGCCTGGAATCCTTGCTACCGTATGGACTTATGTCCGACAGCCAGGCGTTCAAGCGCCAGGGCTGGTTTGGATGCTCCTGCTGTCCCACCAATTACTGCCGTTTTCTGCCGCAACTCCCTGCAATGGCCTATTCCGAACTCACCGACGGTATCGCCGCCAACATTCCCGTGGACGCGGAATTGTCGCACGCGGGGCTTTCCGTGTGTGTCACCGGCAACTATCCATTCGGGGATTCGGCACGGCTGGAGGTGCAGAAGGATTGTGCGTCAGGCACGCTGGCCCTGCGGATTCCTGGCTGGGCGGAAGGTGCGCACGTGCTTCTGAACGGGAGCGATGTCACCTCCCAGGCGGTACGCGGCTACGTGCGTTTGACACGCGCGTGGCAGGCGGGCGACGTTCTGGAACTGCGCTGGACAAAGAAAGTTCGCTGCCTCCATGCGGACGTACGCGTGGCGGAAGATGTCGGAAAAATCGCCCTGGCTCTGGGACCTGTGATTTTCGCGCTGGAGAGCGTGGATAACGAAGGACCGCTCTCGGCATACATCCTTCCTGAAGTGCAGGAGTTCCGCATTGGCGAGGCGAACGGGCTGCCAGCCGGAACTCCCGCCATCACGGGGCGCGCATTCGTCGAATCCAACGCCAGCGCCGGATTGTACACGACCCAACGTCCCAGCCGCAAGGAATCCACTTTCACCGCCATCCCCTACGCACTCTGGCAGAACCGCGGCGAATCCACGATGACGGTCTGGGTACGCTACTGCTAACCTCGAAGAACATCGGCCCTTTTCTGGAAGAATAATCTCTAGCGGGAACTGGTGAAGGCGTCTCCCGATTGGAAGGGGAAGATGTAGCGGAACCCGACGTCGGAGGGGGAAAGGGGCTGTTCGTGGGCTTCGTTGAGGGGAAGGAAACGGCGGGTCGCAACGGAACTGGCGCCTTTGATTTGCCAGAACGTCGCGCCGTCCATGAAATGGCTGTCGGTCCATTCGCGGACATTGCCCGCCATGTCCTTGACGCCGTAGATGGAGGTGTCATGGGGGAAGCATCCTGGAGGTGCCCAAAGGCCATATTTGGAGCGCGCTTCCTTGTTTTCGTGGGTGTAGGCGTCGGTATCGTGGAAGATGTTACCCCAGGGGAGATGACGGCCATCCACGCCACGGGCTGCCTTTTCCCATTCCTCGGCAGTGGGGAGTCGGCAGGGGCGTCCGATGCGTTTGGAGAGCCATTCACAGAAGGCGACGGCGGATTGGTGAGAGACGCCAATGATGGGGCGGTCGGGAGAGAGACCTTTGTGGAGTTTGCCGTCTGGTTCGAATGCGTTTTCGCGCCGTCCGTACTGTGAGAACTGGATGCGTGGATTATGTCGATCGCGTTCGGCAGGGTGTGTGAGAGAGAGGAAGAACTGCTGATATTGCCCGACGGTGACCTCGGTTCGTGCAATAAAGAAAGCAGGGAGGTTGATGGTGCGCCGCGGGTTGTTGTAGGAGGAGCCGCCAACAAGGACGGGACCTTCGGGGATGTAGATGGTGCCTGGCGGGACTTCGCGCGGGAGAACGATGTTGAGAGTCCGTTTTTCGCCGTGAAAGAGATAGAGCGGATAGAGAACGTCTGCGGTATTGGGATGGCGGAAGGTCAGCAGGTAGGAACCTTTGCCGAGACGGATTTCGCGATTGGGGGGTGCGTCGGTCGTGTCGGCCTGCCAGGAGAGTCTCGCCTGGATGGATTCCGATTCCATGGGAGCGAGTTCCGCATAGCCGTCTTCCTGCGAGAAATTGATTTGTTCGATGGTCGCGGTGGTGCCGATGGGCAGGGAGTCGGGGAGGGTGATGGAGCCGTCGCCGCGCAGGACTTCCTGTGCGTGCCGCATGGCATTGCGCAGGCCTGGGGAATAGAGGACGGGGTCGTAGCCGTAGGAGGTGCGAACCTTGGACTGGAGGCGCGGAATGTCTTCCAGCATGAGCGTGTCGGACGCAAACTGAAGCCGTTGTGCGTACATTTTCTGTCGGATGCGGTGTCCTTCCTGGTTCCAGCGGACCAGCGGGATGGCGGAGGTCAGAAGGAGGTCCGCCATGTCGAAATCGCTGTCGATTTCATGGATTCGCGCGGCCCAGTAGGCGCGGTTTTCCGCGCTGATTTCGGGGGAATTGAGTTTGGACTGGATGTACTTCTGATGCTTGAGTGCGTGGACGAGGTGGTTTTGCGCCTCCATGAGGAGTTGATTGTAGTTGCGGGTGTTGAGGAGCCAGAGGATGCCCGCGAAGGAGAAGAAGGTCAGGACGGTTGTCAGGAAGACGGCCACCAGGGTGGGGTGTAACTGGCAGTACTTTCGTATCTTGTAGATGAAGTTTCCCCGGTGCGCGGAGACGGCGCGCCCTTCCTGGAAGGCATAGAGGTCACGCAGCAGTTCGTTGACGGTCTGGTAGCGGTGGTCGCGGTTGAGGGACATTGCCTTCAGGCAGATGGCCTCCAGTTCCTCGGGGACGTCGCGCGCCGTCGCAAAACGGCGTGGCTTGTAGTATGTGGCCAGCACGACCGATTCCAGAATGTCTTCTTGGGTGGTCTTGTCGTAGAACGGGTTATAGAAGGTAAGCAGTTCGTAGAGGATGACGCCGAGGGTATAGATGTCGGAACGGACATCCAGGCGGGAGTTTTTGCCGTCGGCCTGTTCGGGGGACATGTATCGCGGGGTTCCGGAGAGTTCCCCGTCGATGGTCGGATTGCTGGCCGCGAGGATGGATGGGGTATCGATTTCGATGAAGGTTTCGGTTTTGAAGCCTTTCTGGGTGGAGGAGGCAGGATTGCGTCCATTTTCAGGTGTGGCGACTTCGCGGACGAGTCCCCAGTCGATGATGGTGACTTCACCGTAGTTTCCGACGCGGATGTTTTCGGGTTTGAGGTCGCGGTGCAGGATTCCCTTGCTGTGGGCGTATGCGACGCCCTGGCAGATTTTGATGAAGATGCCGAGACGTCTAGCGGGGGTATATTCCCAGGAGTAGGCGGGGTTTTGGAGGGCGAGTTGGGTGATGATGTGCCGCAGGGAATCGCCCTTGAGCTGCTTCATGGTGAAGTAGATGCCACGGGTTGGGCTGACGCCGATGCCGTAGATGGGGACGATGTTGGGGTGTTCCAGTTGGGCGGCGGCCTGGGCCTCGCGAACCATGCGCTCGACCTCATTTTCACGCATGCGGAGTTCGGGACGCAGATATTTGACCGCGATGGTACGTCCCAGCCGTTTGTCCAAGGCGGAGGTGACCAGCCCGGTGGAACCGTGTCCCAGGGAAGAGAGGTCTTCGATGGGCGGTTCTGTGACCTCCAGAGGCATTTCCAGACGCAGCATTTCTGCGTCCAGAAACTGTTTCATTTCGGAGGGGGAAGGTCGATTCGAGGTATGTTCCGTGTCTTCCATGTGGTGTGGTCAGAGGCGGGTTGCTCCGATGAATCGGTTGAAGTCTTGAGAGGGGATGACAGCGTCGGTGGCGGGGGCGGCTTTCTTTCGGAGGTCGATGTCATCGGTGACGAGCCAGAAGATGTCGCCCGGTTGTTTATCGTTGAGCATGCGGTCGATGATGTAGAGGTCGGCGTTGTGTTCTTCCTGAACTTTTCGCGCAAAGATGATATCCAGTTTGGGATTGAAAGACTCGATGG
The DNA here is from genome assembly GCA_017431255.1 of Victivallales bacterium. GTDB lineage: Bacteria > Verrucomicrobiota > Lentisphaeria > Oligosphaerales > Oligosphaeraceae > RGIG2581. The sequence goes on along the minus strand of JAFRLI010000202.1, from coordinate 4,631 downwards.
TAGTGCCTAAGGAGTTGCCGTCGTAGACGATTTTCATCTTGAGGAATCGTGGGGAGACGGCGGCGCATTTGAGGTTGAATTGATGTCGGACCTCTTGGAAGTTTTCCTGGCGTCCATGGAGTTGGTCTTGCCAGTATTTGGAGCGCAGGATGACGTTGAAGCCATCCAGGAAGATGGTGACGCGCGGCAGTTCTTCTCGTGTGGCGATGTTCCAGATTTCGGGTATGCGCGGCGTGTCGTGAGGTTCTGGAGGGCGGATGGTGTTTTCGACGGTGGCGGAGACCAGTAGGCGGTGCCGTTGTTCGGCGATGTCGTGGAGTTGTTCGTTCTCGGAGTCGCTGAGCAGACCGAGGGACTGCGCCTGTGCCTGAAGCGTGGTGAAGCGTTTCAGGCTGGCGGGGAGGGATTTGTCGAGCGGGAGGGATTTAATAGCGGTTTCGATGTGTTCGAAGATGACTGTGTGAGCCGTATTGTGGTCGCCGCAATGTGAGAGAACTTCCGCGCGTACCAATTCGAGTTTTTGGAGAAGTTTGAGTGCCTCCGGGTGGAGATTGAGTGCCTCGTCCGCTGCGTCTTGGAGAGCGGCGATGGTCATGTCCAATTCGGCAGCTTTCTGGCGAAGCGCGGACTTTGTGCCGTAGAGGAGATTGCGGCGTTTTTGCTCTTCCAAAACCTGCTTGGCGTGCTGGAGGAGGTCTTCGGTCTGGTCGGAAAGAAGAGTTGCCTGCTGGCACCAGTTTTCATCGATTCCCAGAAGGTGATTGCGTTCGTGTCGGAGAGCCTCTTGCAGTTTCAGTTCAGCGTGGACGCGTTGCCGTTCGAGTTCGGTCTGATGATTGTGCTGTGCTTTTTTGAGGTCATGCTGGGCGGTGCCCAATTGCTCCTGGAGGGACTGGACGAGTTTTTTCTTTTCGTTGAGTTCGGAACGAATGGCGTTGCGCTCGTTCTGGAGAGCCTGGTATTTTTCCGTGAGTTTTTCTTCCTTGCCAGCGCGTGCTTTCCCTTTTTCCGGAGCGGGGGAATGGTTTTCTTCTTCGATTTCCATATGAGACGCCATGTCGCCAAGAAGATAGGTGAATGCTTCCCAGGTGTCGTTCTCAAAATGGCGTCTGTACCATTCTTTGGCTTCCTCGGAGTTCATTTGAAGGGCTTTTTTCCAGAGCGAAGGGCACTTCAGGAGGCGACGTCCTAGCGTGGCCAACCGCGTTTCCTCCTTCCAGTTGGCAAGCGTGAGGACAAAATGCGGTTTGTCGGGAATCAGGTCGTAAAGTTCTCGCCAGGAATGCTCAACCGCTTCCTCGCCCTTGAAATAGATGATTTTCTCAATGGCCTTGCAGATCGGGTCAGAAGTGAAACCGCCGATCAGCAGCAGTTGAAATGTGGCGTTCTTGCGGGCGTGCACCTGTAACCGCGTCTGGAACAATGGCTTGCCAATGTTGGCTTCCTGGATTGAAAACCCACCTTGCGAAAGTGCCTTGTAGGCCTCTTTCGAGGTGTTCAGTTGCTCTACCAGTTTCTTCGGCGGAATGTTTTGTAGAATCCATTCCAGCGCTGGTTCGCAACAGGTGAGGATGGGAAGTTCTTGTGACACGTTTTGGGGAAAAGGGAGTTGGGGCTGAGACGGTTGTTTGTTGTAACGGCTTCTAGAAGAGCCATCTTCGGATGAAGGAAGCTCGCAGGGAGTCTTCGGAGAAGTTTTTGGGGGTAAGGGTGTCGATGTCGTGGAGCATGCGCAGGCGCTGGGGGAAGATGCGTGGGAAGAGGAAGAGGATTTGAGAGATGGAGATTTGTGGGCACATTCCCATTTCGGTGGCAAGCCAGAGAAGGGAGAGGTGGGAGATGGCTTCGTTGAAGGAAAGGGACGAATGTTTTTGCCTGAGTGTGTCAACGGTTTTTGTGACGCGTTCGTAAAGGCTTGCTGTATAGGACTTTGCCAGAAGGGTGCGTGCGTTGAGTTCCAACTCGGTGATTTGTGAAGCGAGGGTTTGCATGGCGAGCAGGGTTTCGTAAGGGGCGCGTCCTGGCTGGGGACTGGGCGAGAAGACAAAGATTGGCATGTCCTTTGCGATTCTGTCCAGAAATGTCCAATAATGGAAGGAGAGTGCTTGTGAGGCCTCTTTGAAGTACCGGGTCTGCTTGAGGAGTGATATTGCAGGGAGGTGGAACACGCCAAGGGCGTCAAACCCCTCTTCCCCAAAGAGTTCGTGTGCGTCTTCCGCTGCGGGACGGAACGGAATGTGCTCCCCAAGTGTCTGCATCTTCTTCAGGAACGGAGTCAACTGGCTTTTGCGAGGCATCCCCGGATACCATTTCTGCAAAAAGAAATGCTTGTGGAAATGAAATAGGAAGGCCTGGTCCAGTTTTTGCGTGCAGAGAAGGCACAGTCGGTTGAGGTTGTTCGGCGCGGGAAGGTCCCTTGGAATCAGGTAGGATTCCAGCATGAGATTGATGGCGGACTGCGGGATGGAGGGAAACTCCAGAAGGCAACCCTTATCCCAGAGTTTTTCCTGCGTCAGCACGGACAACATCTTCTCCCGAACCGAGGTCGCTTCTTCATCGGTTTCAACGGCGGTGGCGGCGTTGCGTCCAATGAGCAGTCTTGTCGCGAGATGGATGCTCGGCGCGTCAGTGGGGGTCAAACTGACCCAAGGAGGAGTATGTCTGGCAATTTGGAAAAGGGACGAGTCAAGCATTGGGATTCCTCAGTTGAATTGCTTGCGAGGCGAGCCAGGTCGTGTCATGGGTGTGTTCGAGCAGGTCGATGGCGACACGTGCGCGCGAGGTGAAGTCAGTTTTCGCGGCGTATTCGCGGTCGAGTCGTGTCAATTCGGGGAGGTGTTGGAGAGCGTCGATGGTCAGTTCTCGGAATCGTTCTGGGGAGAAGGGTTCTGGCACGACGCGTCCCGAGGCGGCGCGGACGTAGTTTTCGAAGCCGCAGACCTGCGAGCAGACGACGGGGATTCCCGCCGCGATTCCCTCAATGAGGATAGTACCTGTGGGTTCCTGGATGGCTGGATGCACCATGAGGTCGGAGGCCAGCAGGAACGAAGGGACCTCCGTGCTGGTACCAGGGAAAAAGCAGCGTTCGGAGATGCCGAGACGTTGCGCCAGTTCCGGCAGGTTCCCCGCTTCCCCGACCAGAAGAAGGCGGCAGCGTTCTTTCCACGCACGGGGCAGGCTTGCAAACATTTCCAAAGAACGTGCCCCGCCTTTGACGGCGAGGTTCGCCCCGATGTTGCACAGCAAAATCTCGTCCTTCGCAAGACCGAGTTTCTGCCTTGCCTGAAGACGGCGCTCCTCTGCGTCGGCAGGACGCACGCAAGCGGGGTTCATGCCAGGCGGCAGCAGGAAGAATCGTTCAGGTTCCGTGCCGTATGCCTTCTGGTATTCGGTCATCTGGCTCGGGGTGATGTAGAGGATTTTCTGCGGGGAACCTGGCTGGAAGATGCGTCGTTCCATCGCAAGGTAGGCTCGGTAGCGTGGATTGAGCATGAGCATCAGGCGGGAGTGCAGGTGCGGAAGCCAGGTCGCCTGGCAGTAGTCGGCGACGAAATACCAGTCGCACCCCGCAAAGCGGTTCATGGCGAGGGAGGCGTCGTGCGGGGTATCGTGCAGGAATTGCTTCAGGAGTTTTTCGAAATGGAGCATTTTCCCGAAGTTGGTCCAGCCGTTTGCCTCGACCAGGTGGAGGTCCATTTGTGCGGGCGGGGTTCCCTGCCATTCTGTGGTGAAGAAGGTGCAGTGGTGTCCACGCGAGCGAGCCTCCTCGGCCATACGGAGGGTGTCCTTTTGGAGCCCCCCAAAGGGGAAGTATTTGTAGAGTGCGAAGATGAAGTGCATCGTTTCTTCCCGATAATTGTCACTTGTGGAGACCAAGTACTTCCATGACTTTGAGCAGAGCCTCCCAGGCAGCCTTGCGTTCCGCGTAGAACAGCTCCTGCTGTGCTTCAAAGCGAAGAATCTGCGCGGGATTCTGAATTACCATTGTAGGCAGTCCTTTGTAGGTCAGCCACTGCCCTTTGAACTCGGAGAAGGCACCGTCCTTCTCGCACAGCGTCAAAACGGGGGTCTTGCCCAGAAGCACAAGTGCATCGGGCTCGACCAATTCCACCTGGCGGCGAAGCACCGGCAACACTGCCGCGTACTGGGACTGGGTCGGCAACGAGGTGGGACGGTATTTCAGAATGGTGGTGTAGTATACTGATTCCTCGACAGGACCTCCTTCCCATTTCAACCCCATCGCCTCCGCCATCTTGCGCAACATCAGACCCGCTTTCCCGGACAATAGACGGTTCTCCTGCCCATCCGCCTGCGTCGGAAACTCCCCAATAAACATTACGCGTGCCCTCTGCGCACCAATCCCCATCAGCAAAGAAACATCCATCCGACCGCTCAACAGCCGCGATACTTCCAGTGCTCGCGTCTCCAATTCCCCCCAATCCGACTTGCTGACCTTCCGTATCCACTCCTCCGACATCTCTACAGTCGCAGGTGCGGCTACTGGCGTTTGGGAGGGCGCACGTGCAGGGGAGGGTGCAGGTGCAGGGGAGGGCGCAGGTGCAGGGGAGGGTGCAGGGGCCGGGGAGGGTACAGGTGCAGGGGAGGGTGCAGGCGCAGGGGCGGGTGCAGGT
>JAFRLI010000201.1 GCA_017431255.1 Victivallales bacterium | reverse complement strand
GGTAGGTCTTGGATGCGTCGCGCTTCGGCTTGGGGATCAGGGGTTTCACCTTCTCCCAGAACAGGTCGGAGACTTCCCACGATTTGACTCTTGATTTGTTTTCACTTGACTGTGGCATATATTCTCCATGGGTTTGGGTTGAATACCATGAATAATATACACCGATATTTTTAGATTTCCACCTTTTATTTACGGATATGTTCTAAGACTTGTGAGGACAAACTCCAGTGGGGCGGAGATACCTCCACGGGACGCTACAACTGGATTTGGGTTCGCGAATACGCGAAATCCGTGACCGAAGGTCAGGTGGACAAGGGGATGTTCTGCCCGCTCCCGTTCAACAAAACAACGTCGGGAAAAAACTCGTGGAATATGACCTACGCCATCTTCACCTATTACGGATATGCCTTGGAAAAACTCTTCATTCCCATTGACACACCTTCTTTCACATCTGCATACCCAGGCGTCAACGAGTCTACCCATTACAAGGACGCCGCCGGCTGGGCAGGCTACAACCTGAAGCATGTCGTGCGAAATGTTTCCGACCACATGCTCTTGACGGATGCGGTTCGTTTGAAGGCGGGCGGTGGACGAGATGTCGGAACCTTCAGCTACTATATGGACACCAATACCAGCAGCACGACACCCAGTTACGGCATTTGGTTCGTCCATGGCGGCAAGGGCAATTTCCTGATGTCCGACGGTCATGTTGACACGATGGAAATCCGCGCCTTCCTGGGAAGATACCCCTATTTCAAGTCCAAGAAAGCACTTCTTCGCCAGCAGGCCTACGATGTTTCCCTCTAGCAGGGTGTAGCGACAGCGGCTTTAGAAAGGGACGGGCGTTCGCTCGTCCCTTTCTTTTTTTTAGTGATCAACCATGATGGAGACGGAATCCAGCCCGAACGGAACGATGAGATAGTCTTCCGTCCAGGCGGAGGAATCCGGTTCGCGGTGTTCGTCCCATTGTGGGATGGGCTGGCGGGTATCTTCGTCAATGGGTCCAAGCCAGTTCAGGTTGGGATATTGGTATCCGCCCCAGACCTCGCCGTATTCGCCCTTGGGACGGTGGTGCGGTCCGAGGAGGTTCCGGAGGGTATTGGTGAGTTCGATGCGGATGGTGTTTTTGCCCGGGCAGAGGTTCGCGAGGGGGACTTGATTGGGGAGCCAGGCGGTATCTCCGCAAAGGGTACCGTTGAGGAAGACGCGCGCGTGGCAGGCGCGGAGACCCTCGATTCGCAGGGTTGCATTGCGGGAAGCGAGTTCTGGTGGGCAGTCAAATTGCTGGGAAAGCGCGATGGTACCTGCGAAGAAGGGGTATCCGACGGTAGTAAGGTCGGCGGATGCCGTGGCAGGTTCTGCGGTGAGGCGCATTTGGTGCGCGAGGCGCAGTCCGCAGGCACGCGTGGGTTTCTGACGCGAGCGCACGGCGAAGTTTCCTACGAGATAGAGGCTTTCCAGTTCCACGCCAGGCAGGCTCTCGAACAGAGAAGTGATGGCGGAACGGATGCGCGCCAGCGGGACGTACTCCCGCGAAATCTCCAGGACGTTGTGTCCGGCGCGGATGGGACACGGCAACGGCACGGTTGCAAACTCCTTTGCGCAGAAATAGCCATCGGGTTCGTTCGGGACTTCCACGCCATTGAGGGTGATTTTCTGCTCCCGAGGCAATTCCATGGCCAGATGCAGGCCTTCCAGAGCGAGTTCTGAATCGAACTCGTACCGCAGGGTGAGGGGGCCGTGGTAGTCGGCTTCGACGAGTCGTTGCTGGATGGCGAGGGTCGGGTAGGTCTGTCCGAAATCGGCGTCGCGAGTTCGGTACCGGGCAAACTCGAGGTAGTGTGCATTGGGGGCGAGGCGTTCCAGGTTCCAATGCGCGGGGAGGCGCAGTTCCGTGACGGGTTTCGCGGATGGGATTGCGGCGGGTGTTCCTGGGTGTGCGACGAGCATTACGGAGCCGCCTTCGGGAATCGGGAAGGAGAATGCGGTTTCGTTGGCGAGGGTAGTTCCTGGCAGGGGGATGGGGTCCGAGCCGTCGGCAGGGTAGCATTCGGCGCAGAAGGTTCCGGGAAGGGTCAGCGTCACTTGGCGGGGTTCGCGGCAGTCTTCGTTGAAGAGGAAGAAGAACTCATTGTCAGCGTCCTTGCGGTGGTTGACATGGAGGGAGGTGCGGTCCGTGTCGCATTCCAGTCGGTAGCTGCGCGGGAGTGTCTGCAGGAATTGCACGAGTTCCTCATTGCCGGGAACACGCTCCGCAAATGCGAGGCGTTCCGCGAGGCTGTCGTCTTTCCAGCCGTCCAGCAGATACGGGACCGCCCCTTGCAGGATGACGCGTCCACCTGCCCGCGCGAACTCCTCCAGAATGCGCAAGGTCGCTTCCTCCATCACCTTCAAGTTCGGGAGAACCACCGTCGCGTAATCCATCTTGCCGATTTGCAGGCGGGGGGAACCGTCCACGCGGATGGTCTTTCCCCAGGCCTGGAGGGTGTCGTCATCCACGGTGTGGAAGTCGATTTGTGCGGAACAGAGTTGTACCATCAGGTCCGTGAACGCCAGGTCGCGTTTTTGCAATTGCGGGGAAGGACCGCCTTCGGGACCGTGCTTCTCGCAAGAACCCGACGGCAATGGGTGCAGCACGACGACATCCTTGACAGGCATTCCCTGCGAAATGAAACAACTGGCACGCCCGACGTAGTCCGTCAGCATCTTGTAGTCCTTCCAGTAGGGCTGGTAGTAATGGACATGCGGAGGATAGGCGCGTTTGCCACGGCCGCCCAGCGAATAGAAGATGCCGTGGACAGAACGGTGGTTGATGCCATAACTGGCAAAATGGTCGAACATGTTTTTCTGTTCGCGGAAGCCGAGGTTTTCGGAGGAGACGCCGTACATTTCGGCAAGGATTTGGGTCTGGCCGGTCTGGTGGGCGGCGGAGCAGCACTGGATGGGTGTCGTGAACATGACGGGCCGAGGCTGGAGGGAGTGCCAGCGGTCGGGGAGGGGGGAGTGTCGGAAGTACATTTCCGCCGTCAGGCAGTCGATACCTGGAATGTCAAAATACTTGTAGAATGGCTGGATGGCGCCGGCGCGTTTCATGGTGGCTTCGAGGGTGTCCTCCATCATGAGGTGCCCGCTGAACAGGATGTGGTGGGCGGAGCACCAGTCGCGCACTTGCTTGAAATAGGCTTCGCGAAGCAGAACCTGGACGGTCTTCCAGTAGTGGTAGCGGACGGTCTCGCAGTCCTGTTCGTCGCGATAAAGCAGGGGGATTTTCGGCGTCAGGTCGTATCCCCACAGTTCGCGGAAGGTGCCGGGGAGTGCGGTGCTCCAGGGCAGTCCCTGGGAACTGTAGGAGGGTTCATCGACCCAGATGGAGACGCAGGTCTTCCCGAAGTCGTCGGAGAACTCCGCCCACATGTCCTCGTAGGATTGCTTCAGGTAGAACTGGATGGCCTCCTTGTTCAACATGTCCAGGACGGTGTCTGTGTTGACGGCGACATACGCGCTGCCGTCTTGCGTCGCCAGCACTTCGCCGTGACTGGCGGCATCTGCTTCGGGGAGAACCTTCAAGATGCGAATGGCGAACTCTTTCGGGAGGTCCAGGACTGCTTCGGGCATATAGCCGGCCTGCAGGTAAATCTTCATACCCAGTTCGCGTGCGGTATCTACGATGCAGTGCATCTTCTTCTTGAAATCTGCGCCAGGATAATCCGACTTCAGCCCAATGTAGGTACGTGCAATCACGCTCGCAACTCCCTGCGAGCGCATTTCACGCAACTGCCGCCGTAGTTCCGCCTCTTCCAAGGCACCGTTTAGCATCCAAAAGTCTGTGCCACGATACAAATCTGGCGGGTTCTTGAACTCTTCCTGGAAACTCATACGAGTAATCTCCTTTTGAAAAAACGCCACCCTCGCTAAATACTATAGTTTTTCTTTTTTCTTTTTTCTTATCATCCTTCATTTTTTCCTTTAAAAACGAAATCTAGTCCAAAACACGCCCTGCGGGACTCGTAGGGGCACGACGCCTAGGGGACTCGTAGGGGGGCTACGCCTAGGGGGCACATGCGAAAAAAATATCATCCCCGAAAGGGGAGAGATTGGAAAAAGGGAGGAAGTGGGGTTATATTAAATAACGTGTTATGAAATGAAACTGCCGAGAGTGCCTAGACAAGGTAAGAGTTCCCCTGAAGTGAGGGGGTGAGAGGTGTTCTTGGGAGTTTTCAAAGGAGAGATATTATGCAGATTGCAAATGTCCTGAAGCCATCGATGGTAAAATTGGGTGTGGAATCGAGAACGAAGGAGGAGTTGTTTGAAGAGATGGTTCAACTATTTGTGGAGAATGGTTTGATTCCGGATCGTTCGGCGGCTGTGAAAGCGTTGCTGGAGCGGGAAGCGAAGATGTCAACGGGGATAGCGCCGGGGTTTGCGTTGCCGCATGGGAAGTTGGAAGGGATCCGTGGGGTAGTGATGGCACTGGGCGTATTGCGAGAGGGGATAGACTTTGAATCTCTAGACGACGAACCAGTGTACGTGGTGCTGGTGTTGTTTTCGGAGGCAGGGAATCCCGGGCCGCACATTGAGGCGCTTTCGGAGGTTGGTCGCCTGCTGCAAGTGCCAGGGTTCATTCACAAGCTTCAGAACGCGAAGAGTGCGGAAGAAGTGCTGGCAATCATCCGAGCGGAAGAGTAGGCAGAGATGGACGATATCCTGAAACGAATGCTCGAAGTGGAGCAGGAGGCGGAACGGCTGGTTGCTGACGCGCAGGTCGACGCTGACAAACTGGTCCAGGAGGGGTTGCAGAAGGCCAACGAACTTTCCGCGGAAGGCCAAAAGGCACTGGCGGGGGAAGTGGAGGCACTGCAAACCGAGGCCTTGCGGGCGATTCAAGAGGAGAAGGCAAAGCGGCTTCGGGAGGCAGATGAGCGGATGCGTTCGGAAATCGAGCAGTTTCGGTTGGAAATCACGAAAGCCCTTCCGAAGGTGGAGAAGGCTTTGCAAGGTTCGACTTGAAAGGAGGAAGCCCTTCCCTGACATGGTAACGAGCGAGAAACATAGTCATGACTTTGTGTTTGCGTTGCTGCACGGGAAGTGGGCCAGTGCTGTCAAAGGCGAGGTCTTGACACGGTTGCTGAACAGCGGCACCGTGGAGAACTTGCAACGGCAATTGCGAACTCTGGGCATTCAGGGGTATCGACGCGAAACCTTCCATCGAGACCTCGCGGTGCTTCACATTCGCAAACTGGAGGAGATTGCCGATATGCTGGAACCTTCTGCTAGGCAATACTACCATGCCATTGCGCAATTGGCGTATTTCGACAATCTCAAAACCCTGTTGACGACGCGGTTCTGCTCCGATGGCAACGAAGACCTCAGCGACCTCATTGTGCAGGCAGCGTCCTTGCCGCGGCTGGACGCAGAGGCGGCATTGGCTGCCAAGAGCACGGCGGATTTTCTGGCGAGCGTGCCGTTGCCGGCGGGTGTGAGCGCGGAGCAATTTGCTGGAATCGTGCAGGAACTGGAGGATTCGGAGGAGCCGATGCAGATGGAGTGTGCGCTGGATCGTCTTTGCTACGGAGAGATGCTTCACGCCGCGAAGCAGACTTGCCTGGAGATGCGGAAACCCGCTATGGAACTGATGCGTCTCTGGATGGACATCGTGAACTTGAACATGCTGTTCCGGGTTGTCCGCACCTACCATTTTGCAACAGAGGTTTTGGACCATCTCTGGTTGGAAGGGGGAGCGTTGCCAGTGGAACGCCTGACGGAGTGGGCGCAGTCGCGGGATACCGCTTCGATTGCGTCCGTGCTGCCAGAGCCGTTCAAAACGCTGCTGGTGCCGCTGGCCTCCGGGGAACTCTACCGTTGCGAAAACACGCTGTGGAACTTCCTGTTCCAGCAGGCGGCGCGACATTTCCGAAATCTGGCGGCACCCGCACATTCCATAGCCGCATACCCCGTTCTGCTGCACTTCCAAACCCTTAATTTGGGACGAATCTTCGAAGGTGTACATTTTGGAATCCCCTCCCGCGAAATGCAGGATATGATGATAGGAGCCTGACCATGTTCCGTCCCATCCCAATGTGCAAGGTCAACATACTCGTTCTAAGCAAGCACGTGGCTGAGATCACGCGCCGACTGGGCGAGCATGGTTTGATGCACTTTGTGGACGCGGTGAACCAGTCCAATGAAAAACTTCTGAGCAATGTTGCGGCGTCTCCTGTTGAGCAGCAAATCGATAGCACGATTCAGGATGTGGAGCACCTGATGGAGCACCTGGGTGTGGACCTTACCGAGGTTACCCCCCACGAAAAGGAGCAGATGACCCTGACGGAAATGCAGGCACTCGTTCGCCGCATTGCAGATCAGTACCAGACCGAGGAGGACACCATTACAAAACTCCTTGAGGACAGTGGTGCCCTTGCCAAACAGCGTTCGCTCGTCTCCACGTTCCCCGTCCAGGGCGTCCCGCTGGACACCCTGCGCAATCTCAACCATTTCTATATGGTGACGGGACATCTTGCTCCGCTCGCGATTCCGCGCGCGATTCTAGATTTGGGCGAGCGTGCGATTCTGGTGAACGGGGATGGTGGCGAGGGAAGCGTGCTTGTGCTTTGTGCGAACCGCAACCGCTGGGCGGTGCGAGATACGCTCACGAAGTTTGGCTTCACGGAGATCGCGCCGCCCGAGGGCGGGGGGGATGTCAGCGATGCCGTCGGGCAGTTGGATTCTCAACTGGAGGATTTGCGTCACAACATTGAAGAGCACCGCATGGCGGTGATGAAACTTTGCGAGCGCTACAGCGGTGTGCTTTTGGTGATGCACGCGGAACTCAAGTGGATGCGTGCCGTTGAGGCTGCGCAGCGTCATTTCGGGAAAGTGGCGCAACTGTACTGCATTTCGGGATGGACACCGCAGGCGAAGGTTGACGAGGTGAAGGGGATAGTGTCTGACGCCACGGGAGGCACGGGAGTGGTGGAAGTCATTGATGCGAACGAGGACGAGCAAGTCCGCGCGGGGGTGGAATCGGTTCCGACGCAGATGCAGGAGAGCACGTTGCGGCGTCCGTTCCAACTGCTTGTAAAGAACTTTGGACTACCTGGTTACAACGAACTGGACCCGACCTTCTTCGTGGGAATCACGTTTGTGCTTCTGTTTGGGTTTATGTTCGGGGACATTGGACAAGGGGCGGTGCTGGCGCTGGTAGGCGCGGGGATGTGGCGACTGTGCCGGGAGACCGGGATGAAGGACGCTGGATTCCTGCTGATGGCATGTGGTTTGTGTGCGGTGGTGTTTGGTTTCTGCTATGGGAGCATTTTTGGCTACGAAAACGAGACCTTCCTCAAGCCACTCTGGCTCAGTCCGCTCCACCAGCATTCCATTCCGAAACTGCTGTTGACGACGGTCGGCGTGGGGGTTGTCTTCATGTCGGTGGCGGTCATCATCAACATCATCAACCATTTCCTTGCGAAGAGATTTTTCGAAGGAGTGTTTGACCGCTTCGGGATTCTGGGGCTACTGTTCTATTGGGCGTCGTTGCTGACGGGGCTTTGGTGCATTCATGCGCGTCATTTCCCCGTTTGGGCGGCCATTTTGATTGCGTTGCCGTTACTGGTTTTGGCGATGAAGGTTCCCGTGCAGAAGATGCTGGCGCGTCGTAGCGGGAAGGGCGAGGAGGAGAACGGGATTCTGGGAGAAGTGCTGGAGACGGCGATTGAATTGATGGAAACACTGACGGGGTACATGAGCGGGACAATCTCGTTTGTGCGTGTGGGCGCGTATGCCATCAGCCATGCGGCGCTTTGCTTTGCCATCTATGCGATTGTGGACGCCATCCGTGCGTATCCCGGCGGGGGGCTGGTGGGGATTCTTGTGCTGATTGGTGGGAACGCGCTGGTGATTGTTTTTGAGGGAATGGTGGCGATGATCCAGGGAATGCGTCTGGAGTACTACGAACTCTTTGGTAAATATTTCAATGGGGACGGTGTCCCGTACAAACCTTTCCAAATCTCAACCAACCAAACCAATCAAGGAGAACATTAAATGAACATCCGAACCATCGTGAAGTCTGCTTGTGCACTCTGTTTTTGCATGGCGGCAGCCGTCCTGGCTGAAGCCGCACCGGAGGCTGCCCCCGCTGCTGCCGAAGCAGCCAAGGCCGCCGTCAATCCCAACATTTACTGGACGATTGCCATCGTGATGGCAACGGGTTCGCTGGCAGCCGCCTATGCTGTCGGCAAAGTCGGTGCCGCGGCGATGGGTGCTTCTGCGGAGAAACCCGAACTGCTGGGGAAGGCGATTGCCTTTGTCGGTATGGGAGAAGGACTTGCGCTGTTTGCGTTCTTGGTGGCGTTGTTCCTGGTGTTCAAGGTGTAGGGTGGGATGTCGTCGTCCTATCACATCATCGGGGACCAGGACACGGTACTGGGGTATCGTTTTGCGGGGGTGACGGGGGACGCTGTCTCCACTCCCGAGGAGGCACGCGCGGCGTTTGCGCACGCCATTCGCGAGAACAAGCCAGGCGTGCTTCTCATCACCGAGGCCGTCGAGGAGATGATACCCGAGGAAGTGACCGCCCACCGCAAATCTGTGACACCGCCGTTTCTGGCAACCGTTCCCGACATCTGGGGTGCCCGCAACAAGCGGAAGTCCCTCGCCGCCCTCATAGGGGAGGCCGTTGGCATCAAAATCGTTGATTCTGGTGGTTAGTTTGTACGCTTAGGGGCACGACTCCTAGGGGACTCTTAGGGGCACGACTCTTAGGGGACTCTTAGGGGCACGACTCTTAGGGGACTCTTAGGGGCACGACTCCTAGGGGACTCTTAGGGGGTTGCAAGGAAGTGCAGAGGTGCGGTTACCACATACGAAACACTACT
>JAFRLI010000200.1 GCA_017431255.1 Victivallales bacterium | reverse complement strand
TGGTGCGGTAGAACCAGGCCCCGACCGCGCCGTAGGCGTAGTGGTTGAAGGAGTTCATTCCGACATTGCCGAAGCCCTTGTCCTTGGTGTAGCTGTTCCAGCGTTCCCACATCGTGGTGGCCCCTTGGGTGATGGGGTAGAGCCAGCCGGGATAGGTGGTCTGGAGAAGCAGGTCGTACGCCAGGTCCGACTGCCCGATTTTGGTCAGGACTTGCAGGAGGAGCGGGGTTCCGAGGAAGCCCGTCGTGAGGTGGGTGTCGTTGATGTCGCGAATGTTCTTCACGAGCAGGTCCGCCGCGATGGCTGCCGAAGCCGGTTCGAACAAATCCCATTCCAGTGCCATCAGAAGCCCGGTCTGCGTGCGCACGAGCGGCGCACCCTGCGCGTCGAGGAACTTGCCCTGGACGGCCTTCCGCGCCTCCTGGTACTGCCGCATGCGGTGCGCGGCCTCCGCGTCGTCCCCGATGAGGTGGAGCATCCTGGCGGTCAGGCGGAGCATCCCCGCGAGGTAAGCGGAGGAAATGAAGTCCTTCGGGGTCATGTTTTCCGTGGTCTCCTGCCAGCCGATGTAGAGCCAGTCCTGATATTTGGCGACATCGAGGATGTAGGTGTCGTTGGAACGCTCGATTTCCCAGTCGAGCCAGCGTAGCATCTGCGGCATGTACTTCTTGACGATGCGGGTGTCGCCGTATTTTTCGAGCATGACCCAGGGGCAGACGATGCCGGCGTCGCCCCAGCCGGTCGCTCCGTCGTATTCATAGGCGTGTATGAAGTTGTAGGGGGAGGGGGCGTAGTGCGCGTAGCTGCCATTGACGGACTGGCCTGCGTTCAGGTCGGCGAGCCACTTGGTGTAGAAGGCGGCGGCGTCCATGTTCCAGGTCGCCTCGTCCGCGAACACCTGGGTGTCTCCGGTCCAGCCGAGGCGCTCGTCGCGCTGCGGGCAGTCGGTGGGGATGTCGACGAAGTTGCTGCGCTGTCCCCAGAGGATGTTGGACTGGAGCTGGTTGAGCATCTTGTGGTCGGAGGAGAAGGAGCCGGTGAGGGGGAGATCGGTGTGGATGACGCGTGCCAGGATGTCGTCTGCGGTCAGTTCGCCTGGCCAGCCCGTCACATCGAGGTAGCGGAAACCGTAGAAGGTGAGTTCGGGTTCGAAGGTCTCGGTCTCGGCGGTGCCGGAGACGTAGACGGTGCGCGCGATGGCCTGCCGGAGGTTGTCATAGTAGAGGGAGCCATCGTCGCGGAGCATTTCGCCGTGTCGGATGGTGACGATGGTGCCCTGGATGTTGTTGCGGAGCGTAAACCGCTCGCGCCCGACCAGGTTCTGCCCGAAGTCCACGATGTACGCGCCGTTGGAGCGTTTCGTGATGCTGACGGGGCGGACGTCGCGGATGTGCGCCACGGGTTCGGAGCAGGACCAAACGATCTTCGGGATGAAGGAGGGATTCAAATGGTCCTTGCCTTCCAGCTTGGGCGGATTGGCGAAGTCCACCTCCTGGATCGGCTTCCATTCCCCCGGATTGTTCAGGGCGAACTTGTGCCAGGCCTCCACGATGGTGCCATCGTAGATGTCGGCCTGGTCGGTGAAACGGCAGGCCTTGGTGTTGCCGGCGTCCACGGGGATGACTTCCACGGCGCCGTCCGGCTGGACGAGGCGCATTTCCGCGCGGATGAGCGGATTCTTCCCCCAGGTGGGCGCAAAGCCGTTCCAGATGCGGGAGATGTTGCCGGAGAACCAGCCGCAGCCGAGCAAGACCTCCAGCTGGTTCTCGCCGTCCCGCAGCAGCCCGCCGATGTCGTAGACGCGGTACTGCACCCGCTTGTCGTACTGCGTGAAACCGGGCGGCAGCAGGTCCTCCTCCGTGACCCGCTTCTCGTTCAAATACGCCTGGAAGATGCCGAGCGCGGTGATGCACAGGCGCGCGGATGCCGCCGCCCCGCACTGAAAGACCGTGCGGACGGGCGTCAGCGTCGGACGCAGCTCATAGGTAATTGGCTGAATCCACGGCGCCGTCCACTTTGTGCCCATATAACCCGTCTCGAAGTACGAGGACGCCTCTAGGGTCTCGCCGTCCTCGCCTTTGGTGGCGACCGACCAGTCGTAGCGCGTGAAGCACTGCAGCGTGGCACCCTCGTATTCCACCTGGGTCGTCCGCGGTGACGCTACTTCTCCGCTGTCCCACACGAGCACGTCCCCTGCCTTGACGGTAATCCGATACGTGGACTGCCTGTTCTGGGAGGTTTCCCAGGAGAAGCGCGGTCTCGGCTCGTCCATCCCCAGCGGGGTGGTTTTGTACTCTACACGCAGATTTGTCAGCATTTTCTAGTCTCCTTTTCATGAAGGGCGTGGAAATCATCTTCCACTAATATGCCTTGCATTCCCGCTGTTTTCAAAGTGTCCGTCTTCAAAAAGTTGCCTCTCTCCCAATGGGGCGCGTTTCCATTCCAGAGCATACGCGGGATTCCAAGGTTCGCTATTTGAGATGCTTGTTTTCTTTTGTCATCGGCTTGACTTGAAAGATTTCGTCAAGCACCAGTTTGAGTGCCGCCAGGGTTTCCTCGGAGACATCGTCGCCATGCAGGATTGCCGCGCCATAATCGTCGCTGAGGTAGGGGCCGGTTGGATCTTTCTTGTGTCTCAGTTGGTAATGCCTACGGTTCCAATATCCCACATCATTATTGTGTGGATAGGTGAGGAACGATTGTTCATATGGATGAGACTTGAAGATGACATCGATATTCACAATGGTTTCCTTGGGGAATGGTGCAACAGGGCGTGGGGCATTCCTCAGTTCTTCCAGTGTTCTCATGGAACTGTAGACAAGCACGAGGCATTCTTCATTTGAACTTGGATGCAGAAGATACCATCTCCCTGGCAAGTGGAGTTCTGCGGTCTTGCGATTGGCACGCTGCAAGACCGCTTCCGCTTGGAGAGAGGGGGAAGTTTCCAGTTTCCCTGGCAGGAAGTTGAAGAAGTAGTATTCTGGCGGTATGTGCATGTTTACGTTCTTATCGTAAAGGCTGCGAGCGGCATATTTGCTTGTGCCGCGAGGAATCGTGGTCAACAGTATGGCCTCCAAATCTTCGTATTCCCATAAGCCCTTGGAAACATGGGTATACAACCATCCGTTAACTTGAGAAGGAAACGCTGCTTCCACATACATTTCGCAGGAATCCAGCGTAGTCCATAGTTCGTGGAAAAACATTGCGGGCGGGCATCCGTCAGGAATCTGGGATGGCACTTTGCGTCCCTTGGGTGTCAGGACGATGCGATGATGCCGTGGGATTTCCATGGTTTCGCAGTTCTGGTCCCATTCCCGTTCGGAAATGCGCCTGTGATAATGGAGGGGTTTCGTATATGGCTCGCCTTTCCTGGCAGCCGTGGGCGGCAGATAATCAAACACGAGGACTGGGCCTTCCATGCCCTCGAACTTGTCGGAGACACGGAAGCCCGCCGCGTCGCGGGTCCTCTCCAGAATGTCGACAACAGGCTGGAACTGCGGGTCGATGTCAATGCCATGCAAGTCGAGATGCGGCCAATCGGAGTGCTCTTTTGCCACTTCTGCAAACGTCTTGGCGTTGTGGGACCGGAGTAAGGAGACCATTTTCCGCTGGCTTTCCAAAGGAATCCTCCTGTTGTCGAGGACCACGTCCAGAATCGTCTTGCCCGTATGAAAGGTATGTGGATCAAAACCGGTCTTGTTCACGGGAAAACCGTTTTGCAACAGAAGGGAGATGATTTCAAACATCATCTCCTTGGAAATCACCTCCTCGTCTTTCTTGCGTTCTTCCTTGCAAATCCATTCCTCGATCCAATTCCTGACATAATATTTCGTCTCATTTTTTTGTCCAATTTCCTTCGGGATTCCAGATTGCAGAATGGCAAGGGTGACTTTCTGTCTTTCAGTGTCAGTGGTGGGATAAAAGAACCCACAATCGTCTGTCGTGCATTTTGCTCCGTGCGCCAGCAGAAGTTTGGCGGCTTCCGAATTGCGATATTTGATTGCGAGGCTCAGAGGAGTTCCGTTGTCGTGATAGCGATAGTCGATCTGGTTGGGGTCCACGCCTTGCTTGAGCATGAAAGCGAGCCAGTTGTTTCTGTTCTTCTCAATCAGGAGCCCCAGAGGAGGCTTGGCGAGATAATACGAGTAAATAGCGAGGTCGACGGGAAGCATCAGCACGTCCGCAGCCACTTCCAGGGGCAGTTCCCAAATCGTAAAAATGAACAAGGGCGCCAAAAAGTCGCTCTCCACGATGCTCAGGTTAAGTTTACTTCCGCTGAAGAACCTTCTGGGTGGCTCGTTCGCAAGGGAGGTTAACTCCGTGGGTGTGCTTTTATTCACCCATCCGTCAATTTCCGCCATCATTCGAAAGCATCCTGTGCAGAACAGGGACGGGAGCAGCATCCATACGCACAGTAGCCAGACCATTCGTCGTTTGGTGTTCTGTTTCATTGCGGTCATTCCCTTTGCTGTTGCGAGCCATCGCGGCGTGCGATTTTGTGAATCATCTGGAAGAGGGAGATTTCCTGGAGCTCGCGGAGTTCGGTCGGGATTTTGGCGGGGACGGCGGTTTCGAGGGAGGCGGTGCCGTCGAATCCGATTTCGGCGAGGGCATCGGAGAAGTCCTGCCAGTCGATGACGCCCGTATAGGGAATCCAGTGGAAGTCGTTCTTGCCGTTGTTGTCGTGGATGTGGAGAGTCTGGAGGAACTCTTTTCCGAGGAGACGGACGCAAGCGGCAGGGGATTCTCCCGTGGTGGCGGCGTGTCCAGTGTCGAGGCAGACCTTGAACCAGGGACTGTTCATCTCCTTGACGAATTGGAGCGTGGCGGAGACAGGCGCGATGGCAAGTTGGGGCATCGGCATATTCTCGAAGTTGACGATGACCTGGCACTGGCGTCCGATCTCGATGAGGCGTCCCATGAACTCGCGGTTCCTATCCATCATGTCTGCACGCTGCTGCTCGGATTCCTCGCCGCAACCGAACGGCATAATGGGGTGGATGACGAGATTGCGGCAACCGAGAAGGGCGGTCCCTCGAATGGACTTTGCCATTTTTTCGAAACGTTCCGCGCGGTCTTCGGGGGTGTAGTCGCGTGGCGGCCAACGCCAGGGACCGTGGGTCTGGGAAATCTCGATGCCGTTGTCCTCGATGAGTTTGCGTTGCCGCAGAAGTTCCTTTTCGAAGCCTGCTTCATCCAGTTGGAAGAGAGGACCGGTCGTATCGACAAAGAACTGATAGTCCAGGGCTTCATAGCCGTGGGAGCGCATGCGGCGCAGTCCGTCTTCCAGGCCATATCGTGTCAGGTAAGCGCCAGAGTGGATGCCGATTTTCATGGAGGGATGTCCTTTTAGCGGGAAAGATGTTGGCGTGGTTATTTGCTGGGGACGGGTGGCGGGTCGGTGGAGATGTTCCAGGACCAGTTGGTGGATTGTCCTGGCTTGAGGTCGATTCGGTGGAATGGCTCGACCGCGAAGACCTTCGGGGACTGGTGGACCCAGAGGTGGGATTTTTCAAGCGGGTGGTCGCCTCGGATGGTCAGACAGGGACGTTGCAGACCGAAGGGATATGCCGTGACGAAGTTCGCGCCTTCGGGAATGTCCTTGGAGAGAATGTCCACTTCGGGGGAGTTTTTTTGCGGGACCGGAGTCGGCGTGAAATCCGGAACTCCATCGCGGAGGCGCGGCAGGAGGTAGAAACTCTTTTCGGAGTGCGGCAGGAACGGGTGCACAAACTGGCTGCAGGTGAGGTCGCGGGTGCCCGTGTTTTCCAGGAGGAACTGTTCGTCGATGGCAGATGACTGCGGGCTGGTGGTGACGGTTACGGTCAGCCTGTAAGCGTAGCCTTCCACGGGAGGACACACCTGGCGGTAGATGATGCGATCGCCATCGTGCTCAATCGTCCAAGGGAACAAGGTGACTTTTTTGCAGTCTGGCTTGTAGTTGCGTCTTTGCTCGATGACGCCCACGCCGACTTTCAGCGCCCGCTCAAACCGGCGGCGTTTGGCAGGTTCCTGCAGTACCAGGGACGGCATAAACTCGGTTGCACAACCATAGACAAGTTGCTTACTTCTGCGTCCATACGGAAAGATTTCCCCTCTGCAGAACACGTTTTGATTTCTTTGCCTGAAGTGCATCCTCTCCACCCAGCCCGCCAGCACAAATCGGGTACGGTGAAGTGCGCCTGTATGCTCGGGAATCACCAGTTCCGCCGTGTAGGTCTTCCCTTTGACGGGCTGGGTCTTCAAACCTGGATTGACGCAGCCCGTTAGCAGGAGCACCCCTGCAAGAACTAGTGCAATGGTAGGGAGAAAATGCATTGGAAGCCTCTGGTTTCAATCTGTGAATTGCCTTCTCCAGGAAGAACGACAGTTCAGGCGTGTCATTCCCTCATTCATTCCCCTGATTTTATACAAAAAGATAAACGCCTTCCCGAGATTTTACAAACTTGCCCATGAAAATTGCTGACGAAAACGGGACTGCGTTGAAATGCCTCCCCGAATGATACAAGATGCTCTGGATTGAACGCAGGGAGGCCCCGCAATTTCCATCCGTGAGACATTCCGCAGCATTGCAAAAGGGGAACGGGCAGGAATCGCGGGAAAGTTGTTGGCGTTTTGAGGGAGATGGATTAAATTATATAAAGAAAGAAAATTGTGAACGAACCTTCCAGAACCCAAACAGGAAAACGAAGATGAGTGAAGAACAGCAGGCCCCCGTTGCGGGAGAGAATTCCTTGGAGAATATGAATATGCGCGAACAGCGCCTGGCGAAGGTGGAACGCCTGAAGAATGCGGGAAAGAACCCGTATGGTCACCGTGTCGATGGCATTGTGGACAGTGTTTCTGCGAAGGCGAAATACGTGGATGAAGAGCACGAGGTGACGGTTCGCGTGGCTGGGCGTCTGGTCTCGAAGCGCATCATGGGCAAGTCCAGTTTCGCGCACATTCTGGACCAGGAGGGAAAAATCCAACTGTACTTCCAAAAGAACGTGGTTGGGGATGACGAGTACGCCGAGTTCAAGGATTTGGACATTGGGGACATCCTCACTGCGGACGGAACGCTGTTCCAAACCCGCACGGGTGAAATCTCTGTGCGCGTCACACGATTTGAATTGCTCGCGAAGTCGCTACGTCCATTGCCTGAGAAGTTCCATGGACTGACGGACACGGAACAGCGCTACCGCCAGCGGTACCTGGACCTCATCAGCAACGAGGAAGTGCGAAAGACCTTCTTCCTGCGCTCGAAAATCATCGCGGAAATCCGCAACTACCTGAACTCCCGGGGATACGTGGAAGTGGAGACCCCGATGATGCAGCCATTGGCGGGCGGTGCGGCAGCATGTCCCTTTACGACCCACTACAACGCCCTCAACGCCACAATGTACCTCCGCATCGCCACGGAACTCTACCTCAAGCGCCTTGTGGTCGGCGGCTTCGAGAAGGTCTATGAAATCGGACGCCAGTTCCGCAACGAGGGAATGGACCGCAAGCACAATCCCGAGTTCACCTCCATGGAAATCTACACTGCGTATAGCGACTGCCGCGGCACGATGGACCTCATCGAAAGCCTCATTACCCATGTCGCCACCACCCTCTTCGGAACCCTGAAGTTTCAGCACGGAGACCGAACCATCGACCTCACGGGACCCTGGCGCCGTGTCGCCTACATGGATCTCATCCGCGAGAAAATGGGGTCGGACTGGTATGAACTCCCCATCGAACAGCAGCGTGAAAAGGCACGTGCCCTCGGACTCTACATTCCCGACGAGATGGATTCCCTTCACATCACCCACGAAATCTACGACAAGACCATCGAGGATACCCTCATCGCGCCGACCTTCGTCACGCGCTTGCCGGCCTATCTCGTTCCCCTTGCCAAACGCTGCGAGGACGATCCTTCCCTCGTCGATGTCTATGAACTCGAAATCAATGCCCAGGAGATTTCTCCGGGATATTCCGAGCTGAACGACCCCATCGAACAACGCTCCCGCTTTGACCAGCAACTCATCGGGCGCGGCGATGTCGATGGCGAAGTCGACCGCATTGACGAGGATTTCCTCACCGCGATGGAGCACGGAATGCCTCCCATGGGAGGACTTGGCATCGGCATCGATCGCCTTGTCATGCTTCTCACGGGCGCAGAATCCATTCGTGACGTCATCCTCTTCCCCCAGATGAAACTCGAAAAGCAGCAGGGAACCGCTCCGAAGGCAGACGAGGAAAAGGCGTAGGGTCTTGCCTTGCGCCAATAAACGTCGGTCATTAGTCGTTAAGCAGGAGAGGAGTGAAATCACCACTATTTTAAGGGACACCAATGCCGAAGTTTGTCATACAAGAGAATTATAAACTCACGGGTGAGTATCTCATTCCCGAGGGCGAGAGTGTGATTGGGCGCGGGGAAGGAGTTGCGCTTCTGCTGGACCATGCAGGGGTGTCGCGCAAGCATTGCCGCGTCCTGCGCAAAGACCGTGAGGTGACCATCGAGGATTTGGGGAGTCGCAACGGAACGTTCGTGAACTCCCTCCCCATCAGCGCACCTGTCATGCTGCGCCATCGCGACCATATCCAAATCGATGACGTGCTGCTGCTGTTTGACGCGTTGGACCTCCTGGATTCCGACATCACGGGGGAACAGGAAATCCGTCCTGAAGAAAACACCGTCGTGTTCGTGCAGGAACTGGGGCAGCGTCTCGCCACGAACATGGCGAAGGTCATCAAGGGCAAGAACGACATCATCCAGAAAATCCTTGTCGCGCTCTTTAGTGATGGACATGTCCTGATGGAGGACGTCCCTGGCGTCGGCAAGACCAAAGTCGCACAGGCGCTTTCGCGCTCGCTTTCCACCGATTTCAAGCGAATCCAGTTCACCCCCGACATGCTCCCGACAGACATCACGGGCATCAGCGTCTACGACGAATCCCGCAAGACCTTCAACTTCATGCCAGGTCCCATCTTCTCCAATGTCGTGCTCGCCGATGAAATCAACCGAGGCACCCCGCGCGTCCAATCCTCGCTGCTGGAATGCATGGCGGAATCCATGGTGACTGTGGACGGAAATCCCCACATTCTCCGAAAGCCTTTCTTCGTGATTGCGACGCAGAACCCCGTCGATTTCCACGGTACCTATCCGCTGCCCGAAGCGCAGTTGGACCGTTTCCTGATGCGGCTCTCGATGGGATATCCCGACCATGAAACCGAGAAGGAGATTCTCTCCAGCCAGGTGACGGAGAATCCATTGAACTCCATTCAGCCCATTGCGGACGGAAGCGACATCCTCCGCTGCCAGGCGCTGGTGCGTACGGTGCATGTCTCCGAACGTGTGATGGACTACATCACGACGATTGTGGAGGAAACGCGCCGCCATCCTGCATTGGCGTATGGGTGCAGCCCACGCGCCTCGCTGGCGTTGATGCGTGCCTGCCAGGCACTGGCGGCACTGAATGGACGCGGGCACGTCCTGCCGCGCGATGTCCGCGATCTGGCGTCGAGCGTGCTGGCGCATCGCATCCCGTTGCGCTTGCAGGCCCGTGCCGAATGGGCATCCCAGAACAGCGTCGTGGATGCGATTCTGGAGCAGCTTCCTCTCTCCCGCTGGGAAGAGGAACACAACCACTAGAGGCTTGTCTTTCGAGATGGGCTAGAGGTTCTAGAGAACGAGATACTAACCACGAACCATATAGAAGAAGATGCTGAAACCACTATGGCCAACATCCAGAGGGTGGTTGATTTTGCTGGCGGGGGTGCTATGGCTCCTGATTGCGATGGTCAACCACGGGATGTTTGCGCTTGTGCTGGCGTGGGGTTGCTTTTCGATGTGGTTGTCGAGCCTGGTGGTGGCCTTGGGTTCTTTGCGAGGGGTGGAGGTTTCGCGGGGACCGATGGCGGGGGCGAAGGTCGGGCAGATGTTGACCTTGCCGTTGCGGTGGCGCAATCGGAAGCGTTGGCGGAGTCAGGCGGTGGTCGTACAGGAGGATTTGCCGTTCACGCTGGAGAAGAGCCAGGTGCATGTGAAGGCACCGCAGAATGGACGCACGGAGGAGTTGTTCGAACGTAACGTGCTTCCCGTGCGTCGTGGGGAGTACCATCTGGATGCAGTCGTGCTGCGGAGCGGAGACCCTGCCGGGCTCTTCATGCGGGAACGACGCCTGCACCTTCCCGCGACGCTGGTTGTCTACCCGCCTGTGGAACTCCTCCCCGATTTGCTCTTGCAACAGCGCGAGGTGCTCGCGTCTGCCTCCGGACATCCCATCAGTGCGGCGGGAATGAGCCAGGACTTCTACGGCGTGCGCGAATACGTCCCTTCGGATGGAATGCAGCGCATTCACTGGAAGAGTTCTGCGCGCTTCGGGAAGTTGATGGTGAAGGAATTCGAGCGTAACGCGGTCTCCTCGGTGGCGGTCTTGCTGGACGCGGATGAACGGTTCGTGAGCGACGCGGAGTGGTCGAATCTGGAGTATCTTGTTTGCGCGGCAGCGAGCATTTGTTCGTACTGTGCGGATTTGTACTGCTCTTTTGCACTTGCGGCGAGCGGGGCGCAATCCCTTCTGATCCGTCCACGTGCTGCAGCCGAGGTAAAAGAGGAGGTCATGTACTTGCTTGCGACGCTGGCACCAGGCAAGAACCGCTTGATGGAACCCGTTTCAGAACTGTCGGCAGTGCTGCCGCGCAATTCGGTGGTGTTTTGCCTGACGCTCGGCGGCGCGTCGAAAGAGATGCGGGAGATGCTGGGGGGATTGCTAGCGCTGGGGATGGACATTCGCTGGTACAATGCCTCGCAGGAGGCGTTCCAGCCCAAACGGAAGAAGCAGGAGGACCCGCTGGCTCCGGCCCCCGTGGCCGGCGTGCTGCGTGCGGTGGAGGTGTCTCCGAAGTTAAATGTAAAGGCTGCCTTGGGCAGTTGGTAGAATGATGCAGGAAAAAGGCAACGACATGACCTGGCTGGTGCAGTTGATGTACCTTGGCCTCTTCGAGGCTGGGGTGTGCTGCGCGCTCTGGCAACTTGGGGACACGCTCGTCGTCCTTGCGATTCTTGCGCTTGCCCCCCTCTTCGGTTTGCTCTCCCGCCTTCCGCGCAAGTGGTATCCGACTGTCTTGCGGCAACTGTTCGGGATGGCTTTTATTGGTCTCGGACTCTTCTGGATGAGCCAGCGCGCGGACGGGGAGAACCCCCTGGATCTCGCGCTGGTTGAGACGGGCGCGATTATGGGAATGTCGTTGTTGGTGAACGGTCGCGAGGCGGAACACGTCCCCATTTCGTTGCTGAGCCTGATTTTAGCGGGCTTTGGGGGCTTGCATCCAACGCGTTCGATGTTCCTGCCATCCTTCCTGATGGTGTTGGTTTGCCTGGTGGTGCTGTTGTACCAGTCTCGCACGGCGATTTTGGCGCGGGTCTCTTCGCGGACGAAGGTGGAGGAGAATCCGGGGACGTTGCATTCCGTCTGTTGGTTGAATTGCTTGCTGCATCTGGTGCTGGTGGTGTTTTTGGGGTTCCTGTTCCTGTTTGAAATCCCCATGACCCGCGAAATCCATACGCGCGGGCTGGTCTCCGTCTCCTTTGACGCAAGCCAGACCCTCGACGTCCCTAAACTCTTCCAGGATTGGTTCCGCCCCGCCAAGGAACTTGTTTCCAGGGATTCCAACGCGAAGAAAAAAGACGGCGCGACAAAGAATCCGACAGCGGAGGACCCGAAATCCCAGAACAAGGTTGCGGCGCAGAACGAGACGGTCAATGCACGTGAGGGCAAGGGGGGCGGTGCCATGGGACGCGACCTCCTTTTCCGCGTCTCCAGCCCCGCCAAACTCTATTGGGCCGTACAAATGTACGACACCTACGATGGACGCGAGTGGTCCCGTTCCGGCTCCCTGATACGCGGACGAAATGAATTAGACCTCTACCAGTCTCCCGTTTCGCAGGAGGTCGTCCAGGACTTTGCCATCGTTAAGGCAACTTCCCGTTATGTCCCTTATGCGTTCCGCAGCAATCAAATCCGCTTTGATGACAGCAGTCCCCAGAGCCTGCCCGTCGTCCTTAAGATGGATACGTGTTCGTTTATGATTCGCAATCCGAAATTGCCGCCTCTGCCGTGGTGCTATCGTGTGCTTTCGGTGATCCCGGTCGCGGAACAGAAGCAGTTGCCGAAAAGTTACTTTGAACCGGAACGCAACTATGGCTGGAACTATCGTGCGCTTCCCGAGGAACGCATCTCCGACCGTCTGCGTTCGATGGCGCGACGCGTGACGCTCGGCCACGTCGGCACCAAGGAAAAAGCAGACGCTCTCCAAGCCTTTTTGCGCGAAAACTACAAGTACGAACTGGAGGCGGCACCGATTCCCGAGGACGCCGAGCCTGTGGACTGGTTCTTGTTCGAGTCCCGTGAAGGGGTCTGCCAGCATTTTGCACAGGCAATGGTGGTTTTGGCGCGTCTGAATGGATTGCATGCGCGCTTGGTCGTCGGGTTTTCACCTGGACGCTACAACGCGATGTCCAATTGCTTTGAAGTGTACGAATACAATGCGCATGCCTGGGCGCAGGTGTTTGTAATGCCTTGGGGATGGCTGACCTACGACGCATCGCCGCCATCTTCCCTCAACCCCAATGACCTTAAGCAACTGCTCTCCTCGATGATGGACCCATTCGGGGAAAAATGGAGCATGACCACGCCAGAACTGGCATTCCAACCGACGAAGCCCGTCATTGTCAAGCATGAAGACGAACAGAAAGTTCGCCGCAAGGTGCGTCGCAAGAAACAGGCAGAGGAGTTGACGCAACCCAAGGCGCGCAAATCCTTCCGCGAGGAGGTACGGATGCGTGCAAGTCTGGACAATGCGACCTTCGAGCCAACCATGCAGCAAC
The DNA here is from genome assembly GCA_017431255.1 of Victivallales bacterium. GTDB lineage: Bacteria > Verrucomicrobiota > Lentisphaeria > Oligosphaerales > Oligosphaeraceae > RGIG2581. Next base: position 782 of record JAFRLI010000200.1, on the reverse strand, counting down.
TCATCAAGGCGTTCTACCACGTGCTTTTGGACCGCCTCAAGGAAGGGTGGCGCACGTTGGTGAAGCGATTTGTGGAACGTGCGATTGCGTTAGGAAAGAAGGTGTGGCATTGGTTGCTTTTGGCGCGGGAGTGGTTCCTGACGCAGAACTGGCTGGCGCAGTTACTGGTCCTGGTGTGCGTACTGGGGTTCGTGTGGGCGGCGTTCGTCCGTAAACGCTTGCGGCGCAAATTGCGACGGCTCTGGCTGGCGTGGCGGTGCCAGCGTCTCTGGAAACGGATTTCCTCAGGAGAACTGGGGGCGCGAGAACGCCTCGAAGCGTGCCAGTCCCTCGTGAATGGTTTGTTCACGTTGGCGGCGTTTCGACGCCCCGCTACGCGCGATTTGCAGGAACGCGGGCAGTTCCTGCCGGAGAACGCGCAGGGGCTCCTGCCAGACTATCAGACCATCGTGGATGCCGTTTTTGACTGTTGGTACGCGCCTGGGGAACCCGACGCGGCACGTGTCGGCATCGTGGTTGCCGCCGCTGGACGCTTGCGCGAGGCCGTGAAACCGTTCGTTCGCCACGCCGCCCAGTATTCGGCACGATAAACAAAGTGGAGGTTACTGCACAACACCATTTCTAGTCCACAGAACACACAGAATACACAGAAGGCAATTCGACGACGCTTCGCATTTCGTTTTCTATCAAGTGAGGTAATTGCAAAACCCTATGGGAGTCCACAGAACACACAGAATACACAGAACTTGTTTATCCGCGCCAACGCGCAGCTAAACCGTTGA
>JAFRLI010000199.1 GCA_017431255.1 Victivallales bacterium | reverse complement strand
TGTATTTTGTTTTATATCAAGTATTTGGTCGCGCGTAGCGCGGACAAACAGGTCTGTGTATTCTGTGTGTTCTGTGGACTTCAAAAGAGTTTTGCAATTATCTCGAGGAAATTGCCGCGCCCCCGGACCGGTCTCACCGCCTCCATTTTTCCTGCGGTGAGACCGGTCTTTTTTCTTTTGGTCATTGCAAATCTTTCATCCTGAACGGTTCGCTTCCATGAGGAGTCCATCATTCTCCACGAGTGGCATTCCGTCAAGACGATCCTTTTGCAATTCCCGTCTCCCATTTTTTTTGCAAACGCTTGCTATGGTTTGTTGACGCCGAGCGCGCCATTGGTTACAAGATCAAGGAAAATCTGGTTTGCCAGACGCACCACCTGCGTCAGAAACTCCTTGGCAATGCGGGGTTGTCTTGAGAAGAACTGGTAGAGCCGCTGGATTAACTCCATGCAGCTGACCATCTCCGAGACACTCCCGTCCACTCCCGACCCCTTGATATTTTGACTGTTTCGCAACTGCAGGAAGGTAGAATCCAGGTCGCCACGCAGAAATGCGGCAACACGTCTCCGCGCTGAGACGCTGCAGCGAACCGTCGGTCCCTTGAGCCACTTGTTCAAAGTCAATTCACTGACGCACAATTGCTGGGATTGCATGAAGCGCGGGACTCCCATCCCGTTCAATTTGCTTTCCAGTAGCGTTCGCAGGTCATTCGTCAGTTTGCCATTTTCCTGAAAGCATTTCAGGACATGTTCCAGTTCCTGTTCCATTTTTTACTCCTTGTTTTGGGAACCATGACATCTTGAGGGAATTGCAACACTCTCATTCCAAGCGTTTTCACGGCGTGGTGCGATGACCTCCTCGCTTGCGGCGTTTTGGCGGTTGGGCGGTCGTTTTGCAATTGCCTCATCTTTGCAAAACTCGCCATGCCAACAAGCCTCCATTTCGGCGAATTCCGCAAAGAACGACAGATTGAATCATTGCAGCATTATTATCGGGTACGCCATTCCCTCTACGGATGGAACTGCGTGGAATATCCGCAGTACATCTCCTGAATCATATCTCCCACTTCCTTGACATATCTCTGCTGCATGGGGGCGACGGCGTCCAGGTAGATGTATTTCCTGGTCAAATCCGCTATGCAAGTTTGCAATTGCGGGCTGTTGCTGCAAGGCATGTCCTTCCCCGGGGTCCCCAGCAGGAGAAGACGCAATATCCCCGCCCTGGCCTCCCAGTCGCATTCCTTCCCCTCTCCATCCAGCCAGCGCAATGCCTCTTCCTTCGTCACCCCACAACGCTCCGATAACTCCTCCACATCATACCTCGCCTGAAACATCCCTTCCCGCAACTTCAATCGTATCCCCTCCGATATCTTCCCCTGCGACAACAATTCCTCAATCTCCTCTTTCTTTGGCATTTTCATTTTTTCCATTCTTTCCTTTTTTGTTCATTCTGTGTTGCTTTTTAGATTGATTGCAAATCTAAAAAACATGTTTTTCGATGGAATAGGAATGTTGCATCATCGCCACGGAATACCGTCCGCACCAATCCGCCCTGGAACCGGAGAGTTCCATCGGGAACTCTCCGTGTATCTACAAGGGCTGCAAAATCCCTAAACGCCTATAAAAATAACGCGTCATTTCCATTTGTCAAGTGGGTTTGTCAAATAAATTCAAAAAAATAATTCATTTAATTATAAACTAAACAAATTGTTTCTAGACAAGTAAAAGTATCATATAAAGATATGTATTATATCATTATTGATGACATTTTGCCTGCGCCAGAAGAGTGCCAGACGGGGATCCTAGGGCGCAGGTCGTGGCGACATTTTTTTTCAAAAAAACGAGGGAAGTGGATTGTTTTTATATAAATATGGGATATATTAAAATTGCCCAAATAAGGTAAAGTGCCAGAGATGGTGTTTTCCTTCAACATGGTTTGCACGGACACTTCCCCAGCGTGTGACTATGCAAGGGAAGTGTTTTTGTATCTAGGAAGTAGCCTTGTGGTGGAAAGTGCGCAAGGTTTTCGGTGAGGGGGAAGCACCGGAAGCGTTTGCGTGTGGACTGCCACGCAACAATGATGGTGGGAAACATGAACAGCGATCTGAGAGACGGACTTTCTTACATAGAATCCGAGCGCGGCATTGACAGGGAATCCCTCCTGCAGTTGTTGGAGGATTCGCTGCGCAGCGCCGCCGCGAAGGCCGCACGTCGCTATGACGATGTGTCGGTCCAGATAGACCGAAAAACCTTTGACATTCGGTGCATTGCCAAACTCAAGGCGGTTGTCAAGGACCATATTGACGAAGATTCCTTCGGGTCGGAAATCCGCCTGGAAGATGCGCAGAAGCGCTATCCGGAGCGCGACTACAAGGAAGGGGACATTGTGGACTGGGAGGTCACGCCGGAGAGTTTTGGACGCATTGCGGCGCAGACCACGAAGAACATCCTGCTACAACGCCTGCGCCAGGCAGAAAAGAAGAACATCTGCGAGCAGTTCAAGGACCAGTTGGGGCAGCTCATCTCGGGCGATGTCCGGCGCATGGAGCGTGACGGCGTGGTCATCAACTTCGGCAGTGCCGATGGATTGTTGCGCCGCGAGGACCGTATTCCCGGCGAGACCTACGAAGTGGGCGACATGGTGACGGCGCTTTTGATCGACATCAACGAGGACAAGTCCGGCCCTTCGCTTCTGGTTTCTCGTTCCTCTCCCGATTTCGTGCGTCGTCTGTTCGAGCGCGAGGTGACGGAGATTGCGGACGGTCTGGTGAAGATCATGGCGGTCTCCCGCGAAGCGGGGTATCGCAGCAAGATTGCCGTGATGTCGACCGAGCAGCGCGTGGACCCGGTGGGGGCATGCGTGGGGCTGCGTGGCAGCCGTGTCCGTGTCATTGTGCGCGAACTGAACGGGGAGAAGGTGGACATCATCGAATGGAGTCCTGACATCACGACCTTCATCACGAACGCCCTCAAGCCCGCCAAACTCATGAGCATTGCAGTGGACGAGGCGACCCACACCGTCAAGGTCACGGTTGCCGAAGACCAACTTTCGCTTTCCATCGGCAAGAAGGGGCAGAACGCACGTCTGGCGTCCCGTCTGACCGGCTGGAAGATTGACATTGAGAAGTTCTCGAATGCGGAACCGACGCAGGAGGAGGCATTCCAGGCGCAGTTGCGCAAGGCGATTGACTCGATTGCGCCGCTGGCAGGGATTGGAGAGGAAGCCGCGGAGGTTCTGGTTCGCAACGGTTTTGCAAGCGTGGAAGGCATTGCCGAGGTGGATGTCGAAGACATTGCCAAACTGCCTGGCTTTGACCATGAACGTGCCGTGGCGGTCATTGCCGCCGCCAAGAATACCCTGGGGCAGTGACAGCCATGTGCTGCCTGTCTGCCCCATCCCAAGCCACTTCCTGACGAAGACCTCGCGGTCTCCGTCCGGGGTGGGTGAATCCATTTTTCATAGTTCATATACAACCCAAAGGAGACTGCGTTATGGCTGGTAACGAGAAAGTTCGCGTGTATGACCTGGCGAGAGAGCTCGGTCTTTCCAACAAGGAACTTCTGGCCCTTCTGGAAAAAGAGGGCGTTGAGGTGAAGAGCCATGCCAGTTCTCTGGACGCGGAGACTGCCAATCTTGTCCGCGACATGGTGATTGCGGAACGCGAAAAGAAGAAGAAGGCACTTGACGCCAAGATCGCGACGCCTGCGACGGCGCCCGCTGCCACCCCGAAGACGGACAAGCCTGCCGCGCAGCCGCAGAAACCTGCAGAGGCGGTTCAGCCTAAGATCGCCGCGCCCGTGATGCAGCCCCCGAAGCCCGCTGGCGGGAAGGAGTTGCACCTGAAATCGCCCATCACGGTGCGGGATTTGGCGGACGGCCTCGGTGTCAAGCCGAATGAACTCATCACGCGTTTGATGATGATGAACATCTTCGCAGCCATCAACCAGGTTCTTGACGAGGATCTGGTTGGGAAAGTCTGCGACCAGTACGGCGTGAAGTTCATCAAGGTGCGTCGTGACAAGCAGCAGGCGCAGACCCAGCAGAAAGCGGGAGACGCGGCCCCGACGGAGCGGCCCGCGCATCTGGTATCGCGTCCGCCCGTGGTGGTGTTCATGGGGCACGTTGACCACGGCAAAACCTCCATCCAGGACTACATCCGCAAGACGCACGTGGCCGCGGGCGAGGCCGGCGGTATCACGCAGGCGATCGGCGCAAGCGTCGCCAATGTCGGCAATCAGACGATTACCTTCTTGGATACTCCTGGACACGAAGCATTTACAGCAATGCGTGCCCGTGGCGCGAATGCGACGGACATTGCGGTGCTGGTAGTTGCTGCGGATGACGGTATCATGCCTCAGACCGTGGAGGCGATTCACCATGCGCAGGCGGCGAAGGTACCCATCATCGTGGCGATGAACAAGATGGATTTGCCTGGCGCGAATCCTGACAAGGTGTATCGCGGCTTGCAGCAGAACGGCATTCTTCCTGAAGATTACGGCGGCGAGTACGCTGTCGTCCCCGTTTCCGCGAAGACGGGCATGGGAATCAACGATTTGCTGGACCGTATCCTCCTCGAAGCAGAAATGCTCGAACTCAAGGCCGACCCCGGCGCACCTTTCAAGGGACTTGTCATCGAGGCGCAAATGGAAACCGGCATGGGACCGACGGCGAGCATCATCGTGCAGGATGGCACCCTCCGCGTCGGCGACTATCTCCTTTGCGGAAAGTGCTACGGCAAGGTCAAGGCACTGATTGATTCCCAGGGACGCCGCGTTGCCAAGGCGCTGCCTTCGACCCCGGTGAAAATCATGGGATTGAACGGGGTTCCCGAGGCCGGTGAAAAGATTGTGATCTGCGAGAATGAGCGCGAAGCGCGCGAAAAGGCGCAGGAAATCATCGATTTGGAACGTAGCGAGGTGCCGACGGAACGAACCGTCTCGCTTGACAATCTGTTCGCGCAGTTGGACGCGCAGGAGAAGCCCACGTTGAAACTCATCCTCAAGACGGATGTCCGCGGCTCCCTGGAAGCAATTGTGGATTCCATCAACAAGATTAAGAGCGACCGCGTTTCGGTGTCGGTCATCCACAGTGGCGTAGGGGAAATCACGGAGAACGACGTGATTCTGGCGGCGGCCTCGAAGGCGGTCATCATGGGCTTCCATGTGCGTGCCATGCCTGGCGTGAACAAAGTTGCCAAGCAGAAGGGAATCGAAATCCGTCTGCACTCCATCATCTACGATCTGCTTGCAGAAGTCGAAAATGCGATGCGTGGACAACTCGCTCCCGAAATCCAGGAGAAGTTCCTGGGTCGCGCCGAGATTATTCAGGTCATCGAAGTCAGCAAGGTCGGCAAGATTTGCGGTTGCAAAGTCATCGATGGTCTCATCCGCGTGAACGCGAAGGCAAAGGTCTACCGCAACAAGGAACTCATCTACAATGGTCAAATCCAGTCCCTCAAGCATTTCAAGGAAGATGTCCGTGAGATGAAGGCAGGACTGGAGTGCGGTATTCGACTGGACAACTTCGAGGACTTCGAGGAACACGATGTCATCGAGGTCTTCGAGGCCATTCAAGTTGCCGCGCAACTCTAGATGCTCTAGATGCTCTAGATGCTCTAGATGCTCTAGCACATCTAGCACATCTAGCACATCTAGTGCTTCTAGAAAGAAACGAAACCAATTGCCCATATTATGTCGAAGGATCGAATTACGAGAGTCAACGAGTTGTTGTTTCGGGAATTGGGGGAGGCATTCACGGTGGTTTTGGGGCGTGAATTGCCTTGCCTGGTGACAGTGACAGGGGTGAAATGCAGCAGCAACCTGCGGGACGCGACGGTGTTTGTGTCGGTATTTTGCCCGAAAGGGAATACGGAGTCGCAGAAGGCGTCGGTGTTGGAATTGCTTGCGAAGAAGCGTGCGGCGATTCAGTCGATGGTTGCGAGTCGAATTGTGCTCAAGTATACGCCCGTGTTGCATTTCAAACTGGATGACACGGCGGAGAAGGCAGACCGCGTGGAGACGATTTTGCGCGGAATGCATTTTGACGAGGTGCCCGTAAAGGACATTCCTACCCGCAATGATCTGGGCGGCACGCCGGACAAGGAGTAGTAGCAATGCCGCGCCTCCAGAATGTCGTGGATGGGATTTTGCTGGTGGACAAGCCGCAGGACTGGACCAGCAGCGATGTCGTCTGTTGCGTTCGTGGGCGCTTCCACCTTTCGAAGGTGGGGCATTGCGGAACACTGGATCCGCTGGCAACGGGATTGCTCATCCTGCTCCTTGGAAAGGCGACGCGCTTGCAGGACCGATTGATGGGAGAAGACAAGGTGTATGAAGGCAGTCTACGCCTCGGCGTGGAGACTGACACGGAGGACGTGACAGGGCAGGAAATCGCCCGCCACGACGCTTCTTCCGTATCTCTCGAGGCACTTTGCATGGCGGCGCAATCATTCCTGGGGGAAATCGAACAGATACCTCCCATGGTCTCTGCCATCAAAAAGGATGGAAGGCCTCTCTATAAACTTGCGCGAAAAGGAGTTACCATTGAACGGGAGCCTCGCAAGATCACGATTCGCGCCTTTGACATCCAGGAGGCAAATCTTCCCGATGCATCCTATCGAGTGGCTTGCTCTAAAGGAACTTACATCCGTACACTTTGCGCCGATTTGGGACGCAAACTCGGCTGCGGCGCCATCATGACGGCACTTCGCCGCACCCATAGCGGACGCTTTGACGTGGCGGACGCCGTCACGATGGAACAAATCAAATCTTTTGACTTGGAGGCGCTGCGTCAGGCAGTCCTGCCTCTGGAACGCGTCCTGGAGGACGATGCGTTGCGCCATGACTGAACTCGCGCAGAGATTTCCCTCAATTGTCTCCGTTCCAACGGAACTGCTTCCCCATACGCCGCGCGTGGCGATTGCCATGGGGGTGTTTGACGGGGTCCACCTGGGGCACCAGGCCATTTTGCGCGAGTTGATTGCCGTGGCGCGGGAAACCCATTCCGTGCCGGTGGTCCTTTCGTTTTATCCCCATCCGAAGAAGGTTCTCTTCCCGCCGGGTCCCCCTTTGCTGACCCCTCTTCCCATGCAGGAAACGCTGTTTTTTGCATCTGGAGCGCAACGCCTTGTGCGCGTGTCTTTTACAAAGAAATTGGCCGCTTGTTCGCCAGAGCGTTTCCTGGAGGATTTCTTTCTGGTCGAGGGACTTACCGTGACGGCATTTTGCGTGGGAGACAATTGGCGTTTTGGCAAGGGCAATGGTGGGGACGCGGATTTTCTGTCCCGCTGGGCGGTTGCGCACGGGATTCGTCCTTGCATTGTGCCTTGCGTGCAATTTGGAGGAGAGAATATCAGTTCGACGCGGGTTCGCGCGGCCGTGCAAGCCGGGGATTTGGAGCGTGCGTCTGCGATGTTGGGGCGCCCGTATGCGATTTCGGGAATTGTGGAGCATGGGCAGGGGATTGCACGGACGAGGTTGGATTGTCCGACTGCGAACTTGGTAGAGCCCGGGCAAGTGCGTCCGCCTGAAGGAGTGTATGCTGCGCGGGCGCGGGTGGATGGGCGTTTGCATTCTGGGATTGTGTATGTCGGGACGGCTCCGACGATTCGGGAAGACCACGCCACGGTTCTGGAATTGCATCTGTTTGATGTGGAGTGCGAACTCTATGGGAAACAAATCGAGGTGGAGTTTGGGAAGTTTGTTCGTCCCAGCATTCGGTTTGCGAATCGGGAGGCGTTGCAGGAGCAGATACGGAAGGATATTGCGGTCGTGCGGCAGTGGTTTGCGGAGGACGGGAAATGAACGAGCACACGCTGGCGGTCCTGCAGTTTGGGGAGTTGATTGAGAGCATTGCGGGGAGTGCGCAGAGCGAGAATGGTGCGGAACTCATCCGTTCGCTGCGTCCGTCCGCTGCCCCGGCCATCATCAATGAACGGCGCGCCCTCTGGTCGGACCTCATCGCCATCCGCAACCGCCCAATGGATTTCCCTCCTATGCACGTCGAGAATCTGGACGCGCTTTTGCGGCAGGTGGCGCCTGTCGGTGCCATTTTGGACGGGAGCGATTTGGTTTCTGTGCGGACGATGCTGGAAGCCGTGGCTCGTGTGCAACAGTTTTTGCTCAAGCGCGAATGCCAGGAGTATGGAAGACTTCAGGCGGTCGCCGCACCACTCGACCCTTGCGAATCCCTCCATTCCCGCCTCGCGTTCAGTCTGGACGCCGATGGAACCGTCCTGGACAACGCCAGCCCCAAACTCCGTGAACTGCGCTCGCGTACCATCCTGCTGGAAGCACGGATTCAACGCCACCTGGAGGCAATGGTTCGCACGCAGAATCTGGATCCCACCTTGCAAGACCATTTCGTAACGGTTCGCAGCGGGCGTTTTGTCATCCCCGTCAAAAAAGACGCAAAAGGGAATCTTCCGGGGATTGTGCACGATCTTTCCAATTCGGGGCAGACGTTATTTGTGGAGCCGCAGGAGACGGTTGCCTGGGGAAATGATTTGGCGCAGACGCGTCTGGAAGAACGGGACGAAGTGCGCCGCATTCTCGCTTCTCTCTGCGACGACCTACGCGCACGCCTCCCGCAAATCCGTGAAAATCGCCGCATTCTTGCGGAATTGGACGCAGCTGCCGCCATCGCCCGTTGGGCTGGCGCAAATGACTGCGACCTCCCTGTGTTTGGACGCGAACTTCGTTTGGAAACCGCGCGTCATCCGCTTTTGCAATTGCAATTTCGCAAGGAGGGTGCAGGGCGGCAGGTCGTCCCGTTGAACTTGGTGTTGCCGCAAGGTGCGAAATGCCTGGCAATTACAGGTTCCAACACGGGTGGCAAGACGGTTGCGCTCAAGACCATCGGGCTGGTCTGCCTGATGGCGCAATGTGGTCTGCCAGTTTCTGTGGGGCCTGGCAGCGTTTTCCCCGTATACGACCACATTCTCGCAGACATCGGGGACGAGCAGTCCATCCAGGCAAATCTCTCCACCTATTCGGCACATATCTCCAATATTACCAAAATCTTCCGGGAATCTGCTACGGGACGTTCCCTCATTTTGTTGGATGAACTGGGCGGGGGCACCGACCCGGTGGAAGGCGGTGCCATCGCCTGCGGCATTCTGAGTGCCTTGGCGAAGAGCGGTTCGCTGACCATCTGCACGACGCATCTGGCACTGGTGAAGAACTACGTGCATAGCCGTGGGGATATGGTGAATGCAGCAGTGCGGTTTGA
>JAFRLI010000198.1 GCA_017431255.1 Victivallales bacterium | reverse complement strand
TGTGCAAGGTTGTCAACGAGTACAAACGCAAGTACAAGGAAGAAGGCAGAGCCGAAGGGATCACCCAAGGCAGAGCCGAAGGGATCACCCAAGGCAGAGCCGAAGGGATCACCCAAGGCAGAGCCGAAGGGATCACCCAAGGCAGAGAATTAACCGTTCGAGAAATTGTGACAAATCTTCTAAAGATGCGGTTCAGTCTGCCTGACATCAAGAAAGCCACCAAAGCCACTGACCAGTTGATTCAGGAAATCGCCTTGTCCCTGGGACTCTGATACTTGTTCCACTCCAAAACACTCACTGAAACTTTACACTCACTGAAACTTCAAGACCCCAAAGGGTTGTGATCTATGAATCTACCCTTTGGGGTCTGTGTTTTTATCGAAAGAGGGAATTGCAAAACTACCGACCAACCGCCAAAACGCCGCGTGAGATGGTTTCATCGCACCGTGAAGGCGGTTGGGATGAGAATATTGCAATTCTCTCAAATTATTTGGCTCGCTGATTGAGTTTGAATCCCTCGAGAAGTGCCTTTTTACGTGGAGTTTCTTCGGTTGCGAGTTTGAGGGATTGTTTGTCTTCGCCGACATGCTCGACACTCCATCCAGCCCATTCGCGGAAGGCATGGTAGGTCCAATCCCATTCATATTCCTCGGCAAGGGAAATGACATCCCTGAGGTAGACTTCGGCACCAGGTGCCCAGGCGATGGCGGAGAACTCACCAAGATAGATGCGAGCACCGTACTTCAGTTGGAAGTCGCGAACGGGCTGGAGTTCCTTGCGCAGGGCCTCTTTGTCCCAGTTCACATTGTCAATCACGCCGGGGTAGACCCTGAGCGGAATCGGCGGGGCGCTGTGAACCCCCTGGTGCGTAAAGGTGCCAGGCGTGTACATATGCACCTGGTAGATGATGTTCTTGATGGCAAACGGTTCCATTTCACGGAAGCCGCGCGCACTGTCGTAATAGTTGCATTCCACGACAATCGGAACCTCTGCATCGATTTCGCGAATGGCGAGCGCCGCGCGGTATTGGACCTCCAGGAAGGATTCATTGGCTTTCCTGAGTTGCTGGGGTTCATTGATGAGGTCCAACGCCCAGACAGCAGGATGACCTTTGTAACGGCGGGCAATGACGCGCCAAGCCTCAACAAAGGCGTCTGCGTACTTCTTGTCGTAGAGCATATAGAGGTCCTTGTTGTCGTTGCGCGTGCCAGGAGCCCCGTGAAGATCGACGCAGACCTTGATGCCGAGTTTTGCACAGTGGTTGAGGACTTTGTCGGTCTCTTCCAGTTTTTTGTCGAGCCAGGCGAACCATTCCGGGATGTCACGGCATGCGCCGACGATATTCCATTTGTTCTTAAGCTGCCAGCGAAGGAGATTTGCGTTCCAGGAAGCGAGGACCTCCATGTCTTCGGGCTTGTAGGAATTGGGAGACATCGCGCCTCGCAAGCGAGGCGATGCCGTGACGCGAGGCGTGTACTCGGCCTTGTAGCCTTCAGGAGCCTTCCATTTCTTGGGCAGAGCACACATCCCTTCCGTATTGCCGTAATCAACCACTTTGATGCTTCGAACTTCCAGCTTTCCTGTGGAGTCCTGGAGACCCACTAGAAGTTCGCCTTTATTTGCGCCAGGCGGGACGACGCGGGAAACCGTGACCTTCGACCATGGGAAGGAGCCAGACGTGTAAGTGCCGGGACGGTTTGCCCACACGTCAGGCAACGCCGGAACATGGTAATGCGTCATCAATTTGACACCGTTCCAACTTTCTGGCGGAACCGACACATCCGTGGCTCGCGCTTCATAGATGAAATCAATGGAATGCCCTGCGTATTTTTCGATGGGAAACGGAAGTTTTGCGCATTTCTGGCCTTTCGGGTTGTCTAGGTTCTCGACGACGATGATGTTGCGTCCATCCTGCTGAACGATTTTCGCGCAAGACGGCAGCGTCCATTTGTCGTCAATGGGAATGGTAGTGACGGTTTCCGCGCAGAATGCAGTCATTCCGAGAGCGGCAAGTAGAATTGTTGCGTGTTTCATGAGGGGAACTCCTAGGATTAGAATGCACGTTCGTTCTTTTTGTAGGCTTCCAGCAGGACTTTCTTACGGTCGGTATCTTCGGTGGCCTTGGCGGGATGTTCGCGGTCGCCGACGAACTCGACGCTCCAGACGGGAGATTCTCGATAGGCGTGGAAGGTCCAGTCCCAGTTGAACTCCTCGGCGACGGAGATGACATCCGCAATGTACTGCGCAGCGCCCTTCGCCCAACGTGCAGCAGAGAACTCGCCAAGGTAGATTCGGGCACCGTACAGTTTTTCGAACTCGCGAACGTACTGCAAGGTTGCCTTGATTTGCTCACGGTTCCATTCCACCTTCTCAATCCTGCCGGGATAGACGGTTCCGACGGAGCGACCGTGGACACCCTGGTGCGTGAAGGCGCCCGGCGCGTACATGTGCACCTGGTAAATGATGTTCACCAGCGGGAAGGGTTCCATCTCCCGATAGGAACCCGGTCCGTTGTAGTAGTTCGAGGCAACGACGATGGGAATTTCCGGTTCGATTTCCCGAATGGCAACCGCCGCGCGATATTGGATATCCAAATAGGATTCATCCGCCAAGACGTTCTGCTGCGGCTCATTGATGAGGTCATAAGCCCAGACGGCGGGATGCCCTTTGCAACGGTTTACGATGCGCTTCCAGGTTTCGATGTAGGCATCCGCATACTTTTTATCATAAAGCATATAAAGATTGCGGTTGTTGTCGCGTGCGCCAGGTGCCCCATGGAGGTCTACGCAGACCTTGATGCCGAGTTTGTGGCAGTGGTCGAGGACTTTGACGGTTTCATCGAGTTTCTTGTCCAGCCAAGCATACCATTCAGGAAGGTCGCGGCAGGCGCCGGGGGTGTTCCATTGATTCTTGATTTGCCAACGAAGAAGATTGGCTCCCCAGCGGGCAAACTCTTCCATATCCTCGGGCTTGTAGGAGTTGGGGGACATGGCGCCGCGCAAGCGAGGCAATGCCGTGACACGGCTGGTGTATTGCGCCTTGAAGCCAGGTCCGGGACTGTTCTTCAACCCAAACAGGGTTGAACCCTCCCCCTTGTCAACGATTCTCACTTTGCGGACTTCAATTTTACCCTTGCTTTCCTGGAGACCGATTTGAAACGAGGCATTCTCCGCGTCCTTGGGAATGGCACAGTTGACTTTGGCCAGTTTCCAATCGTAAGTTCCCTGGCGAAAATCATTGGGACGGTTCGGCCAGAACTCCATCGCTCCCGAATAGAAGTGCACCATCAGTTTGACGCCGTTGTAGGACTGTTTCGGTTCCGAAACATCCGTTGCCTTCGCCTCGTACTGAAACTCCACGATGTGCCCGCGGTACGGCGTAATGTCAAACTCTCGAATGGCCGTGATTTTTCCAGCAGGCTTCTCCAGTTCGACGACAAGGACGTTCTTGCCGTCCTGCCGTTCGAGTCGACCGCCTTGGGGCAGTCCCCACTCTTTGTCAATGGGAATTTCCAGGTCGGGCACTGCGAACGCGGCAACTCCAAACAACATGGCGATAAGAACGTTTTTCCAATTCATTGGTTTCTCCTATTTGGGAAATGATGGACATCTACCACTAATCTATAATCGCAAACCTTAAAATCAAATGCTGGAATGAGAAAAAAAAGCAGTGGGGCTTTTTTTCAGAGTTCCTGCAGAAGGCGTGCCCGGAAACGCTCGAAGGCGTCAGACGCCGTGATTTCAGAGATGTCGAGGTATTTCATATAATCGAGGAATTCGCGGGAGAAAGTTTGCGGGATAGGAAGGACTTCTGGCGGTTGGAATCGTTCGTCACGGAAATAGATGGGGGACGCCATGGAGAGAACATCTCCACGCTGCATCAAATCCGCTCGATACCAGCAGCAATCCTGTTCCGAAAAATCCCATTCGAGCGTCTTCTCGTGTTCCATGACAGTGGAGAGAACGGTCGTGCCGTTGCGAACGACGCGAACCTCCAGGTCAGGAAGGTTGCGGAGGTTCCAGGCAGTGACCTTGAGATGATGGCGTCTGTTCGGACGCAGGATGGTGCCGGAAGTAGCCCCGTCAATTTCCAGCAAGACGGCCGCACCATCCCAAGTGACGATGGTACGACGCTCTCGGAGACCGTCAAGGAGGCTCGGCATGTCAAGACGGTCCATCTTGACGTAAGTCGCGCCACGGCGGAATCCTGGGGTTCGCCCGACATCGAACGCGGCATCGGAGGTGGCGGTAACCCCAATGCGATATCCACGATTGAGGAGAGAATTGTAGAAATCGAGGGTATTTGGAGTGTTTTTATTGTAAAGAAGGTCAAGGCAGGGACAAAGTTCAGGAGCGCAGAGGAGCCAAAGGAAGAGTTCCTTGGAGGTCATCCAAGAGAAAGTCCCCCCTTCATCTTGCCGAATGACATCGTTGTAAAGAGGATGGACGGGAATGGAAACGCCCCCTTTCGGCGCAATGTATCGCTGGACAAGTTCAAGATTGGTGACAAGTTCCGTATCCGTCCGGATGGTAATGGGTTCTACGCCAAGATTGCCGACATGCCCGCGCCACGTCTTGGGAAACTCGGCATTGAGCCGCAAGAGAAAATCTGGAGTGGAAAGGATGTCAGCGAGGCGTTTGTAGTCGGTGACATCCTGGTCGTTGGCGAAGTTCGAGGATGCGATAAGCCAGTCGTAACCTTCGGCCTGAGCGGCAAAAGCAAAAAGCGGGAGATTGCCGCAATAGGTGTTTTCCCCATGGATGATGTGCGCATGAAAATCGCCTTTGTACCATCCTTGCGAACGAAGTGCCTCGTTGCGGCAGAGAACTTGTTCGCAAGTGACGTTGCCTGCTGCGGTGAAGGCGTAGGGGCCACGTGTCCAGAAATGGTCGCAGTGCTCATTCCAGCAAGGGGTTGCAGGAGTGATACCACCAAACGGAACTCCCGCAAGGTCGAAGGAACGCACAGGAACTCCGTCATCCAGAATGCGGAGCGTCTGGAAGTGCCGGGGTGGATTCGGGTAATAAAAGAGTTTTCGTCCAGGAGACGCTTGCAAGACGATGCGAACGTTGTTACACGGTGCACGGAGACGCGGTACGAATGCGTCCTGGCAGCCTTCTGCCATTGCCTTGAGGCAATAGATGCCTGGAGCAGGAACCTTGAGCAAAAATGAGCCGTCATCCGTAGCCTGCGTGAGTTCGCCCGTGTCGGCAACAAGGATGGTTCCCGGCGGTGCCGTGCCGGAAATCGTGACGGGGCGCAGGTCGAACGGGAAATGGAAAGGAGCCTCCTCACCGATCGCCTCCAAATCGATGTGGTCACGATAAACACGCGCGATGGTTGCCGTGGCCTGCGTACAGTTGCAAATTGCCTTGACGGTCTTGTGCAAGACACCGTTTCGCAAAGCGATGCCTCCCGGATGGTAATGCCCGGAAAACCATCCGCGTACGTGCGGAAACGCGTCCAGGATTTCAAAGATTTCAGCGTGGTCCCACATGCGAACATTGGGACCGCTGGCATCCTGCAGAACGGGCACGTGGCAGAGGATAATCGCCAGTTCCCCTGCCTCCAAACTCGCTTCCAACTTTTGGCGCAACCACGCTTTGGAGGTTGTGGAGAGCATTCCGTCCCACTCCCGCAACTGCAGCCAAGGATGAGACGCGCGGAAAGCCCGTGATTCCGCCAAACGCGCCGAACCTGGCGGTGAAAATCGGCTCACGTCCAATCCGTTCAGAACCAGGAAACGCACGCCACCCACCGCAAAATCATAGAACATGCTTTCCAGCCCGAACAACTCCAGAAGTTCCTCCTCGCTGTGAAGCACATAGTCGTGGTTTCCGACAACGTGGCGCACGGGAATCCGCGAATCTGCCAGACTTGCCAACATCGGAGGGAATTCTTCCCGCGAAATGCCGTCCCCTAAATCCCCCAAACTGACCAGAAAGTCCAAGTCAGGTGTCTGGTTGATAAGAGAAATCGTTTCCCTGTGCAGGCGCAAACCATTGCGATATTCGCGCCCGCTGCCAGGGATCGTGTCACGATCCGCGTATTGGGGATCACCGATCAGCGCAAAGGAACAGAGCGGGGAGGACATGGGAGTTTAGAAGAGGGAAACAGTCGCCTTGAGCCATGCATCCGCCAGCAACTGCTGCCCTGCCACGGTGGGATGGACACCGTCTCGCAACCAGTACTCCTGCGGGGCTCGCTTGGTCGCATCATCAAACAGCTGCTGGCAATCGATCAGAATCGCATCAAACTCTTTCGCGAGTGCCTTGACGTTGGCGCAACGCGCCGCGACCTCGGCCGGCCAATCGGGACCGACTGCGCCAAAGGGGAGGACGAACGGGGTCATGAGCACGAACTTGACATTCGGAAGGCACTGCCGCGTCCATTCCAGGAGTTCATGATAGATGCGGTTGGCGCGTGGGACCTCAACCCCGTTCTGACGCGAGAACTCGTGCCAGGTGTCGTTGACCCCGATGAGGATGCTGAGGATGTCGGGTTTGAGGTTGATGGCGTCGATTTTCCAGCGTGCATAGAGGTCAACGATGCGATTGCCGGAGATGGCGCGGTTGATAATGTTCCATTCGATATCGGGACGGTCCGTCAGAAGACGCGACGCAATGTGGAATGGATACAGGGTGCCAAGCCCATCTCCCTGAAACTTGACTTCCCCTTCGCGAAGACGATTGCCGTCTGTGACGGAATCGCCTTGGAACACGATGGTGCATGTCTTCATGGTTTTGCCTTGGTTTGGATGGAAAATCTGGAAAGGAAGCGACTTCAGGAGACGTTACCTTTTCAGGATGATTAACAAGTGGGAAGCGCGGCTCATGGCGGTATAGGTACCGTGGGAGTCCCAGCGCGGATCGTTTTCATCGAAGTCCAGGAGGATGATGACGTTGGCCTCGCATCCCTTGAACTTCATGTAAGTGTAGTAGGCGATTTGCTTGGCGGCGGACTTTTGGGGTTGTTCCACCAAGGTATATTCCCCGCATTTATTGTCCCCGCCGAGTACCGTATGATGGAGGGAATGTGCCCCCAGGACAACGATGTCTGACTGGCGAAGTTGCTCGTCCTGGCAGAGACGCTTGAGTTCCTTGCCAAGGAGTTCGCGGCAGTCGCCTTGGAGGACAATGACATCGCTACCGTAAGGGGTCATCTCCGAAGGGAACATCTCCACCGTTTTGTAAGGTTCCAAGGCATCCAGGATTTTGCGGGTGTTGCGGCAATTCTCGGTGAGAACGAGCGGCGGGATTCCGAAGTCGGGAACGTTCAGAGTATCCTGGAAGATGTTCTGGTCAGGGTCGTAGAACACGTAGAAATGCCCATTGGGCGCAACGAGTTTTTCGACGGCCTTCCAGATTTTCGGCGTGAAGTCCTGTGCCTCGTCCACAATGACGGCGTCATAGGTGATATGGTGCTGGTCTAGATGTTTTTCCAGAAGTTCTGGAAGGATTTTGGAATACAGGAGGGGATTGTCCTTGTATTTGTTGTAATCCGCCTGGGGTATTTTCATCAAGTCGATGCAGAACTGGAAGAATGCGCTGACGTGCAGGCTCCTCCAGTTTTTCATCGTACTGCGGATTCTTTGCGCAAGCAATTCATTGAAGCAGAGAAGAAGCGCATTCCCGCCTTCTGCAGCAACCATCTCTGCCTTTTTCATGGCGAGGACGGTCTTGCCTGTGCCCGCACCTCCCTGGATGAGAAGCCTCGGATAGTTGCGCAGCATATTCAACACGTGGCATTGCTGCTGGCTCATCAGGAAGAAGGAACGTTCCTCTTCCGTGATTTGCTTCTTGAGACGCGGCGCATATTCAAACTCCGGAGAGAGAATGTCCAGAACCTCATCGACAGAGACGCGCCCTTGAATGCCAGGCGGGAGCGGTGCTTCCTCCACAAGACGATTTGCCAGGGCCTCGATGTTTTTGAGGTCCTTGTTCAAAATGACAATCCCTTCCGCCTCGGGTGGCCAGACGGTGGCATTGTTTTCCAGAGAGGGAAAGCAGACCGCATGAGCAAAGCGCAGAGGAACTTCGCGGCCCAGTTTTTCCTTCAGAAGTCTCATCACCGCATATTTGTTCTTCTTCGCCTGCTCTACGGGATCAATGTGCTCCCCGTTTTGGAACCACTCGCTATTGATATAGGAAATAGTCCCGCCCTTGACTTCAATCACCAAGAACCCCTTCCGCTCGTTGTAGAGCAGAAAGTCAATTTCTCCATCCCAAAGCCTACCCGAAAGGTCGCGGGCAAGATAGTCAAAGGAATGAAAGACATACCAGTCGTTGGAAAGGTATTTTGCAATATCATCGAAGACCTCGATTTCGGAATCCGGTCGGCGCATGGTATCGCAGGTGCTGGGAATGAAAATGGCCATGGAAAGAATGATTGGAGGAAATTGCAAAACTCTCATCCCAACCGCCTTCACGGCGTGGCGCGATGGCTTCATCGCTCAAACTCGGTGTGGTCACCACACCGAGCCTTCGCTCTTCGCCTTCGCTTGCGGCGCTTTGGCGGTTGGGCGGTAGTTTTGCAATTACCTCATTGGACTTCGAGAGCAGCGTGGATTTCAAGACGTTCCAGAGTAACGGTGGAAGAGCCGTCCGGATTACGCTGTATGGGAAGGTTTCGATTCTCGGGAAGCAAGGTGACTTTGTTGACAGGTATGGCGGGCACGAAACGGATGGTGAGGAGGCCGATGGCGGGGATTTCATCAAACGACCGCACATTCGGGACGTTGTGCTCGCCAGCGAAGTTGATCAGGTTGACAAGGAGCCGTCCGTCTTTTTGACAGACGGTGAGGTCTGTGAAATGGCTTCCTGTGACGGTGACCGATGGGATGTAGCCGAGCGTATCGAGGATTTCACGCAGGAAGTCGCGCGTAGTAGGCGTGCGGTTCGTCTCGTAGAAGTCCCCAAGCGAGAAGTTGAGAACGGCGACGCCTCCTAGTCCATGCGGTAGAAGGTATCCGGCGGGGGCTGAAGGACTTTCGAGAAAGTTGTCCTCGTGGATATGCCCGAATGGGATACCGATGGCGGAGGAAATCTCATTGCAGGGTGTCTCGCCTGCAGCAAGGCGTTGTCCTCCCTGGACGAAGACGAGGCGCTCCTTCGGCTGGGTGACGGTGAATCCCAACCCGGTGGCGAACGCCGTTGCAGAACCTCCATCCACGAGGACGCGTCCGCCCTGTTTTACGTATTGCAAGAGTGCGGTGACAGATTCCGGTGCGAGGCGGCTGGAACTGGGGACGATGATGGCTTGGAAACGCTGGAGACCATCTTCCTGCAACTGGTGAGGGAGGATGGTCTTCGTGGAAAATTGCGAGTCCTGAGCAAGTTGAATCCAGCGGCGGAATACGAGAAGCCCCGGCGTGTCATCCGGATAGAGGCTGCCGGAGAGGCTGCGATCAAAGGGGAGCAGGATTCCGAGTTCAGGAAGGATGTGCGCCCCAAAGCAAAAACGACGTGCGCGACAAAATGCGGCGACTTCTTTCCAGGATGGAAGCCCCCAGGGCTGGAGGATTCCGCCATGCCCGTAGTGAATGTTGAAAAACTGGAAGCAACCGCCCATCGCAATGACCACGGCAGCTTCCTGGCAAAGTTGCACTGTCCCCTTGAGGTTGCGGTCGTGCGTCGCCCAACTTAGCGGACGTGCATTCTGTCCCCAGGAGATCAAATCCCACGGCATCCCGCGCGCCTCAAGCGCACGCCCTTGGAACCGTGCACTTTCCAGGGAGTTCGCGCAGTCGTAGTCGCCCGAGAGGAAATCCACGCCAACCGTCGTCTTTTCGGGCATGCGGGCGGAATAGATCCAGTTGCTGGTGATCTGGAACCGGGGGAACTCGGCGTGGAGCGCGTCCACATAGCGAGCCACATACCGCTCGAAGCCGACGCGCACGAAGTCACGGAATCCTTCGTAACCATCCTCGCCTGGTTTGGGAAGCGGAAGCGTATGACCTGCTGCACACCAGGCCTCCTGCGCCCAGTGGCTGTAGTCGGCATAGGAAGCCCAGCAGTCTCCGTCGACCCATGCGCCGTCGAGATGATAGGTTCCTGCGAGTTCGCGTAGTTGCGGGAGAAGAAGTTCCTCGACGTAGGGGGAGAAGACGGAAATGTAGTCGGTGCTGCGTTTCCCGTTTTCATCGACAACAGCCCAGTCGGGATGGAGTTTGACAGCATTCTGTTCATAGAGTCCAGAATGGTGTCCATAAAGCGCAATGCCACGCTTCGCGGTCTCCTCGCGCATGAACTTCAGGATGTCCAATCCCTCATGCAGAATTGCCCGCGTGCCTGCGTTGGTGGGATACGAGGAAAGTCCCGCATGCCCTTTCGTGTCGCACTGCATGAAGTCAGGCTTGCACTCGTCCAGCATGCGCGTATAACTTTCCGGACACCAGACGGAGGGAACAACCTCGCATGGCATCGCATGGAAGTCAAAATGCATCCCGAAGGCGGATTCTTTGCGGCAAAGGGGCATAGTGATCGACTTATGGATTATCAATGGGAGAACCGGCCCAGATGGTCACCTGCGGAGAACCGCTGATGAGCCAGCAGTCTGTAAGTTTGGCGGTAACATCTTCCCCCGTGGTTTCGGACTTCTTGATGGGCGCGTTGACGCGGAAGACGTGCTTGCCTGCCTTGAGGCGGCGAGGACGGTTGCGCTGGTTGCGAATGCCGCCCGTGTTGAGGCATCCGAAGGGATAGGGCTTGACGCTGTTCTCGAGTTCTTCCCCGCCATCTAGGGAGATGGACATGCGGCGCGTTGTTTTGGGAGCGCATTGGGCGAAGAGGTAGTATTCTCCGTCCTTCGGCACGTCAAACTCCAGACGCATTTGACCTGGAGCAAGGTGCACGACCTTGCCAGGAAGCATGGCGCTGCGCGTCTTGGCGAGGAGTTCGGGATGCTTGCGGGTGTCGACCGAGACGGAGACGGGAACGGAATACCCGTCAGGCATGCGGACGATGAAAGCACCGTGATTGTGGCGGGCATTCTCAATTCCTGCACGGTTCGTGCTCACGGTAAAGACAAAGGGCTTGCCTGCGGTGAAAATCCCCTCGGCGGGGGTGACGGTGAAATGGTTGGTGTGCGCCGGCTGCAGTACACGGAAGGAGCCGTTGCGTTTCGAAGTGACGGTGATGGTCTGGGAAAGCGTCGCGTCGGAGTTCAGTTCAAAGTCGAGGTGACTCTTGTCCACGGTGAGTCCCGCGAGCGGGCGGTAGGGAAGTTGGTCGGGCAAGGGTGGATAGCCTTCGGGGGCGGGCTTGTCATCCTGCATGTCGAGCAGATAGTTTTCCTGGGGTGTGTTCGTGAGGACGCTGCCTTCCCACGAAAGTTTGTTGTTGCGAGAGGTGAAGAGAGTGAAGACTTCGCCAGGGGTGATGCTGACGCGCTGCGGAGGCTTGCCAATCTGCCAGTCGATGTCGTTGTTGCAGCAGAACGCAGGTCCCCACGGCAGAGCACATCCCGAACAGAGCAACTTGATGCCGACTCCATTGAAGCCGCCTTCGTCACCGCGTCGAGCAAAACGATTCGCATAGACGTAGGAGGGACCTCTGGAAATGCTGGCGAGGCTGACGCCGCAGTAAAAGAACTCGGTCATGTTGTAGAAGTAGCGCGCGTTCTTCTGGCCGCCGTCGAGTTCGAAGGATTCGTCGTCGCCGAGCGCGAAGTAGTTGCCGTAGACCTCGGCGTCGGCGTAGCAGGAGCCGTCGTAGGAGAAGTTGCCTCCACCGCAGACGGCGTCATTCCAACGCCAGTCGTCGGAACCGACCATGTCGTTGTGTCGGATGGTGCAGGAGGAAACAGCCATGAGGTTCATCGCGCAGGAGCCGGCGGGATGGGAGTAGAACCAGGAGGTGCCGCGGGTCTTGGGGTCATGGAAGTAGTTGCGTTCGGCCAGGAAGTCGTGGCAGTATCTAACCTTGATGCCAGATTCGCCGCTGATGCGCCAGCCGTTGTAGTAGTATTTTCCATCAAGGTCGGGGCGGAACGTGCCACCGCGTCCCCATCCAGAAAACTCGCAGTTGCGGATGGCGATGTGGTTGGAGTTTTGAACGAGTACCGCGCTGTCCTTGCCGCCTTGGATGGTGATGTTGTCCAGAAGGATGTATTCCTTGCCCTCAATCAGAATGGCGTTCATATCCTCGGGTCCAGGCGAGAAGACAAAGCCGGCAGGTGCAGTGTAACGAATGTAGGCGCCGGGCTTGCCCGATTCGGGAAGGAAAGGCTTGCCATTGTGCTCGGGTCCGAGCATGACCGTGCGAGCGATGGGGAAATCTGCGGATTTGGTGCGGAACTGTCGTGTGATTTCCTGCTTCTTGCCGCAGTCTTCCCATTCGAGTTTCAGTTCGTAGGCCTTGTTTTCTTCCAGATCGAGGATGTTGCAGCGCAGGGCGCGTTCGTTCTTGATGAAGACTGGAGGAATGCCATTGCGCCACTGCTTGGCTCCCTGCTCACGATACTGAAGTTTTCCCTTGATTTGAGAGTACTCGACAGCCTCGCATTTGTTGATGTTGAAGGAACAGGTGGCGTAGCCGGGAACCAGTTCGATTTCCTCGTCATCCGTCGGGCTTCTAACAAACTTTTTCGGGTATTCGGTGCGGAACTTGCGCTCCGGTTCAGGAATGGAGCCGAATTTGATGTCGGTAATCGTGGCTGTTGCCCCGATGTTCTCCTCGTTTGCATTGATGCGAATCAACACATTCGCGCTGTTGGCGTTGATGGGGAGCGGCGGGATTTGGAAGGA
>JAFRLI010000197.1 GCA_017431255.1 Victivallales bacterium | reverse complement strand
CTATTTCAAAAGAGATAATTGCAAAACTCTTTTGAAGTCCACAGAACACACAGAATACACAGACCTGTTTTTCCGCGCTACGCGCGACCAAACACTTGATATAAAACAAAATACAAAGTGCAATCCGCCGCGAAGCGGCGGATTGCCTTCTGTGTATTCTGTGTGTTCTGTGGACTCAAAAATGAGTTTTGCAACTACCTCAAAAGGAAGGCCGCACGTTGCCCGCCGAGGCAGGTGGCTAGCGGTCGCGAGAAAGCAAGTTGAATGGGGAGGAACGCCTGCGTGTCCGCGCGTCCGGCGGCTTGTCCGCGTCGGGATTTCTCCAGAAGGATGCCTGACGCGAATCTTCTGCGCATCTGTTTGACTTCTTTTTCGACAAGATTATAGTATTCAAGGCGTTCGATAACCTGCGATGGTAGCCATTCGCACGCAAACACTGTTCCCCCAAATGAGGTTATGAAGAACCACATGGACACAACCATCCAAGCCCTTGAACCGTTTGCCTACGGATTTCTCTCTTGTCCATCTTCCGACCTGAGCTTGAAAATTGCCCATGGGATGCTTGAGAACGCAAAGGCCATGCCCCTGGACTTCGATGAAACGGTCTTCTTTCCTAGTGCACGCTGGAAGCCTGCGGTTTTCTATTCCTACCGTACGGGCATCCATGTGGACAAGGACCTCCTGGACCGCGAAATCTCCGAGCATCCAGAACTCGCCCAGGAACTCATTCACATCCGCGACACCTTCCTGCCGATGGATACCCTATCCCTCATCGCCGCCACCGAAACTCCTCTCTATCTGAAGTTCCGCGACAACAACACCGGATGGGCCGGCACCTGGGCCGGACACTCCAATCCCGATTATCAAATGCTCCTCGACCTCGGCACCGACGGACTCCGCGCACGTATCACCAAATACCGCCCCCTCCACCCGGAAGCCTCCGAATGGTATGACGCCCTGCTCGTGGTCCTCCAGGCCCTGGACACCCTCGGTGAACGCTGCTCGCGCCAAGCAGCAAGCCTCGCGCATACCACAAAATCCCCAGAACTCGCCGCACTCTATCAACGGCTTGCCGACGCCTTCACCTGCGTCCCTCAAAAGCCCGCAAATGACTTTCTCGCCGCCTGCGCTTCCTTCTATCTCTGCTTCACGTTCGACGATATCGATTCCCCAGGACGTTTCGACCAATTCATGCTCCGTCCCTACTTGCAAAGCAATCCCGACGAGGCAAGGCTCCTACTGGAGTATCTCTGGCAGGGATTCCACAAGCACCGCGCCTGGAACCTCTGCCTCAGCGGGAGCGACGAACACGGGAACGACCAGTCCAATCCCCTCACATTCGAGGTGCTCGCGGTCGCACGAAAATACCGCTACAATACTCCGAACATCACCTTGCGCTGCCACCGCAACACCCCGCAGCGCGTCTATGACGAAGCCTACCAGACCATCGCCACGGGCATCGGAATGCCCGCGCTCTACAACGATGAAACCGTCTGCCCGGCCCTGGAAGCACTCGGGATTCCTCCCGTGGACTCTCACAACTACTGCATGAACGGTTGCAACCAAATCGACATCCAGGGCAAGTCCCACTCCGGACTCGAAGACGGCGAAATCTCCGTCATCAAATGCCTCGAATACGCACTGTTCAACGGGGAATGTCTCCATACCCATGAAATCATCGGACCGCAGACGGGCGACCCACGCACTTTCCAGACATTCGAGGAACTGTTCGATGCCTACAAGAAGCAGTTGGACTGGGCAGTGGAGTTCGTCGTGCACTTTGCGAACAAGGCGCAGCAGGTCTTTGGGGAGCACGCGCCGAATCCGCTTCGCTCCAACTTGCTCCAGGGTTGCGTCGAACGCGGGAAAGACTACAAGCACGGCGGTCCCATTTACAATCACGGGCAAATCTTAACCGAAGGCCTGGCGGACGCCGCAGATTCCCTGGCGGCCATCAAGCATTTCGTCTACGACACCCACGAACTCACGATGGACGAACTCCTGCAGGCTCTTCGCAACGACTTCCAGGGACAGGAGTCCCTCCGCTTGAAACTACGCAACTATGAAGCGAAATTCGGCAATGACAATCCCGAGGTGGATGCCATTGCCGCAGAAATCATCCGCCACCACTACTCGGACATGGCACGATACCGAACGTGGCGCGATCCCGTCAACGGCATCTATGGCGGCGGCCTAAGCACGTTCCAGCGGGCGGCTCGATACGGTTCCACGCTCGGGGCAACCGCCTCCGGACGACACGCAGGAGACCCGAACCTCGCGGACAGCATCGGTGCCGTTCCCGGTTGTGATACCAATGGCCCCACAGCCGCCATCAAATCCGCTCTCTCCTACAACCACAAACTCGCCAAAAGCGGATTTGTTCTACAAATGAAGTTCGCGAAATCCCTGTTCACCACCCCCCAAGGCCACGATTCCTTCCTCTCGCTCTGGAAGACATTCTTCCAGAAAGGAGGACAGCAACTCACCGTGAACGTCGTGGATGCCCAGGCACTTCGAGACGCGCAACGCAATCCCGAAAAATACAGCGACCTCATCGTCCGTGTCGGTGGATACAGCGAATATTTTGTTCGCCTCCCCAAAGGTCTGCAAACCAACATCATCTCCCGAACGCTTTTCTAACTAAATACTGTTTGTGTGATCGACAACACAAACTTTTCTAAATAATTTATTTTGTGTCAAACATAGCCTTTTTTAGAAAAATATAGACTTAAGTTGCCTCTAGAACCTCTAGAACCTCTAGAACCTCTAGGAAACTCTAGAACCTCTAGAAAACTCAAGCATAGAGTTCCCTTATTTTTGAGGCGGAGACGGATTGTCGGGAGTGTCTTTGGCAGGGGTACCAGAGGATGCCGGGGCAGTTGAAGCAGAAGCGGCGGCGAAGGCTTTCTCATCTGCGAGAGAAAGACCGTCTTTGCCGACCATGCCATTGTCGAGGTCATTGATATCGGTGCGTGCCTTGAGGTCGCGGAAGAGCCGTTTCAGGTCAAGGAAGCCGCAGATGCCGAACCAGAAAGTGGCGAAGCATGCGATGAGACCGGGAACCAGGAGGTGGGTTACGAAGAAATAACGGCTCCACATGGGAATGGTCCAAGGAGTGATTTTGTTCCAGATCAGGACGCAGACGAAGGTTCCAATGAAGCCATATACGAAACTTTGGATGAACAAACCGATGGCAATCGCCTTGTCCCCCGTGGTGTATTCGGGAGTGATGCCGATGATTCTGCGGAGAAAAGTTCCCAGCGTACGCGGGGGCTGCGCCAAGGGTTTACTGTCCTTGAGAGAATATTTCCCGCGATGCAGCATACGTTCGAGGTTGAAGTCCTCTTTCTTCGTCGCATAGGAAACGACAATGTACATCAGGAGGCTGGCAAAATTGATGAGGAGGAAGAACTCGTTTGCATTGATAGGACATTTCGTGGGATTCATTTGCCAGACTACGTAGGGATTCATCGGACGGGAGACCGTCGCCAGGAAGTTTCCAACGGACTCCACCATCCCCCATTTCTGCAGAGCTGGATAGACGTAGTCGGCCCAGTTTCGCTGGACCAGGACGGACGACAGGGACAGGAACATGCCAGAGAAGATGCTGGCCCACGCGCCCCAGGTGTTCCCGAACTTGCTGTAGAGTCCGAAAATCATCATGGGACCGCAGCCACCCAACCAGAAACTCGTCATCAAAGTCGAATACAATGCAAGATAGTCCAGTTGCGACATGAAACTGGACCCCAGAATGAAAAATACGCCGATGCAAATCGAGACAATGCGAATGATGGTGATGTGGCGTTTCGGGGAAAGCGTCTGCTTGCAGAAAGGAAGCACGACGTCCTGGGTGATTGTCAAAGCCGCGGAGTAGATTCGGGAATCGTCCGTCGAGAGCATGGCGAGGACCATCAGGAGGCAGAAGAGTCCCTTGAGACCAGGCGGGAGCAGGTTCCGCATGGTTGTGGCGAGTGTGATTTGATGGAAAAGGGTACGGAACTGCTGGAAGAGATGGTGCCCGGCGCCCTCGCCGTCGATGCGGGCATTTTGGATGGTATCTTCGTTGTCGGGATGTTCTTTTTTCGCCTTGGCGACATATTGTTCGGCGGAGGTTTGGACGAGGATGTCCTTCGCCGTGTTCAGGTAGACCGTGTCGAGGTTTTTGGAATCGCTGAGTGGTTCATCCACGCCGATTTTATGGAATTGCGGAGGGATGGCGACCAGTTCCGTCTTGAGTTTCTCAAGGGTCGGCTTGTCCTGAACGAGTTCGGTGGCGACACGCGTGGAGATTTCATCGCGGATTTTCTTGCCCTGGTTTGCGAAGTGTTCATGGTTGAGGATGGTGAGGATGGAAATGGCGATGAGCACGTAGAGAATGTTTCCAAGGGAAGCGCGCCAGGTTCCGAGAAGAGACGCCATTTTCTGTTCGTGCGGGGAACGGGCGGAGGAAGTGTAGCCGGCTCCAATCCAACTGGCCCGATGGAAGAACATCCGCCAGATCGCCAGAACGACCAGGAAAAGGTTGAAGTCTCGCAAATCCTTGATGTCAAACGGATTGATAAAACTTTGATTGGCGACGCGGTCCGCCATCACTGGCGCAATTTCCGTACGCCAAGAGAACTTGATGAATATGAAAACGACGAAGATGACCAGCAGCGGATAGCAAAACATTCCCTGAATAGAATCGGTAATGACGATTGCCAGCGTGCCGCCGAGGCAAATCAGGGAAATCGCCATCACCAGGACAAAGACGACGATGAACGTAAACGTGGGAATCTGCAACCCGCAGACGTTGATATTGGAAGGAAGGTCGAGATAGTAGATGAAGAAACGCGCCGCCAGCGCTGGCATGATCATGTTCGCCAGCATTTCGGAAATCGAACGCAGCGCCGCGGCGAAAATGCGGAACTTGCGGCTGTAGCGCATTTCCAGGAACTGTCCAAGGCTCATGGCGCGCGTTTCTCGGAAACGGTACGTGCAGTACCCCGTCAATGCCAGGAGAATGGAAATCGGTCCATTGAGTTTGTACCAGAAGTTCAGGGCGAAGCCAGTGCGGTAATGCACTTCCACATAGGTCAGCAACCCAATAATAGACAAGGCATTGGCGACCTCTCCCATGCTGATGACGTAGCGCCCGCAAAGACGCCCCGCCACCAGAAAGTCCGCCACGCTTCTCACCTGCCGCGATGCATAAACGCCCATTCCCAGCACAAATGCAAGCGGAATGAGCACAATCAGCCAGTCAAACCAAGCCATTCCAATCCTTCAGGTTCAAAAAACTTCACTGTTGTCCAAGAACTCAGTTAATGTAATATCTCCTCCATGTGTTGCAAGGCACTTCTACAAAAAATCAATACAATCGCTCGCTCAATTTTGGGATACGAAAAAAGAGCAGGAGGTTTCCCATAAGGGACAAACTCCTGCTCTTTTGGCAAAGAGAGAACTGCGAGATGAGAATGGACACCGACGCAGTTCCCTCCGTTGGGGTGGATTATTTCACGACGATGTTGACGAGGCGTCCAGGGACGGCGATGGTTTTGACAATCGTCTTGCCATCGGTGGCCGCCTTGACATCCGCGTTGGCAAGTGCGAGTTGAAGCATCTGTTCCTGAGAGGCCTCGGCTGGCATCATCATTCTTGCCTTCGGCTTGCCATTGACTTGAACGAGGATTTGGACCTCGGCGACCTTCATCTTGCTTTCGTCGAAGGAGGGCCACTTTTCGTATGCGAGGGTGTCGTTGTGTCCCAGAATTGACCAGAGTTCCTCGGCGATGTGGGGCGCCATCGGGGCGATGAGAAGGACGAAGGTCTCCATCGCGGCCTTGTTCCGTTTGGGAAGTTTGGAGAGGTCGTTGAGGAGAATCATCAAGGCGGAGATGGCGGTGTTGTAGGAGAGTGCGTCAATGTCCTCGGTAACCTTCTTGATGGTCTGATGGAGGAGACGTTCGGAGTCGGCGGGCAGCGGTGCGTCGCAGACATCGGCAGAGAGTTTGCCGGTGTCCTGGTCGACTACGGCACGCCAGAGTTTGTTGAGGAAGCGATTGACGCCCTCGACACCCTCCGTGTTCCACGGCTTGACCTCGGAAAGCGGTCCCATGAACATCTCATAAAGGCGGAAGGAATCTGCACCGTAACGCGCGATGATTTCATCGGGGTTTACGACATTCTTGAGGGACTTGGACATCTTGGCGGGCAGACTCGTGAGTTCCTCGCCCGTCTCCTTGGAGAAGAACTTTCCGTCGCGTGCCTCGACCTGGTCGTTGGGGATGAGGACGCCGCGCTTGTCCTTGTAGGAGATACCGAGAATCATTCCCTGGTGAATGAGTCGTTTCCACGGTTCGGGAGTGGAGACGAGGCCCAGGTCATACAGCACCTTGTGCCAGAAGCGGGAGTAGAGCAAATGCAGGACGGCATGTTCGGCACCGCCGACATAGAGGTCCACGGGCATCCAGTACTTTTCCTTTTCGGGATCCCAGCCGCGCTCGTTGTTATGCGGGTCGATATAGCGCAGGTAATACCAGCAGGAACCCGCCCACTGAGGCATCGTGTTGGTCTCACGCAGGCACTCCTCGCCCGTCACGGGATCCTTCCACTTGAGCCATTCCTTCGCACGTGCCAGAGGTGGCTCGCCATCGGCGGTCGGTTTGTAGTTCTCCATTTCCGGAAGCGTGACAGGGAGTTCACTCTCGGGAACCAGGCTGACGCTGCCATCCTTGTGATGCACCAGCGGGAACGGCTCCCCCCAATACCGCTGACGGCTGAACAACCAGTCACGCAACTTGTAGTTCACCCGTTCGCGCCCAAGACCTTTCGCCTCCAGCCATTCCACCATCTTCTTCTTGGAATCGGCGACGTGCAACCCGTCCAACGAAATCTCCTCGTTTGCAGACTGGAACAGGACGCCGTCCCCCGTCCAGCAGGCTTTGCCCGCCAGGACATCGTCACGGTTGACGCCTGCCGCGTCGCAGTCCTCCTGCGACGGTGCCATGATGCAGATGATGGGAATGCCGAACTTGGTGGCGAACGCAAAGTCGCGCGTGTCATGCGCGGGGACGGCCATAATCGCACCAGTTCCGTAACTCAGCAGGACGTAGTCCGAAATCCAGATGGGGATTTTCTGATGGTTGACGGGATTGATGGCGTAGGCACCCGTGAACTCGCCCGTCTTCTCCTTGTTGTCGTCTGTGCGTGCCATATCGGACTTGGTGCGGGTCTCCTCAACATAGGCGTCGATGGCGGCCTTGCGGTCGGCCGTCGTGATTTTTGCGACAAGCAGATGCTCAGGCGCGAGCACCATATAGGTTGCGCCGAACAGCGTATCGCAGCGCGTCGTGTAGACGGTGACAGTGTCCTCGTGGCCATCGATTTGGAAGATGACTTCTGCGCCGGTGGAGCGTCCAATCCAGTTGCGCTGCATTTCCTTGGTGCCTTCTGGCCAGTCCAGGTCGTCAATGCCTTTGAGAAGTTCTTCGGCGTATTTTGTGATTTTGAGGACCCACTGGCGCATCGGCTTGCGGATGACAGGGAAGTTTCCGACCTCGGAACGTCCGTTGATGACCTCCTCGTTCGCAAGGACCGTCCCCAATTCGGGACACCAGTTGACGGGCTGTTGCGACTCATACGCAAGCCCTTGCTCGAAAAGTTTGCAGAAAATCCACTGGGTCCACTTGTAGTAGTTGGGGTCGGTAGTATTGATTTCACGGTCCCAGTCAAAACTGAAACCGAAGGATTTGAGTTGTCGTTTGAAGGTCTGGATGTTTTTGGCGGTGGTGACGGCGGGATGCGTTCCCGTGCGGATGGCGTACTGTTCGGCAGGGAGGCCAAAGGCGTCCCAACCCATTGTGTGGAGGACGTTGTAGCCATTCATACGCTTGAAACGGCACCAAATGTCCGTCGCCGTGTAGCCTTCGGGATGGCCGACGTGAAGTCCCGCACCCGAGGGATACGGGAACATGTCCAGCACGAACAACTTCTTGCGCGAGTAGTCGCAGTCCACCGCTGCGAAGGTCTTGTGGTCATCCCAGAACTTCTGCCATTTCGGCTCGATTTCCGCTGGGTTGTAGTTGTGGCGAATCTCAGTCATTTTGCTTACTCACTGGTTGGTTGCGGCGATCGGGATGAGAGTTTTGCAATTACCCTAAAAGAGGTAGTTGCAAAACTCATTTTTGAGTCCACAGAACACACAGAACACACAGAATGCAATCCGCCAATTCGCGGCGGCTTGCATTTTGTATTTTGTTTTATACCAAGTGTTTGGCCGCGCGTAGCGCGGACAAACAAGTCTGTGTATTCTGTGTGTTCTGTGGACTTCAAAAAAGTTTTTGCAATTATCTTTAATAATATAATGCTTCCGCGTGAACTTTCCACCCGTCGGCGTTTATACGCGGAGTTCGGGAGCATCGGCATGGACGCCCTGAATGACGGGAGCGACGACCTCGGCCAGGAACTCTTCCACCTGCTGTGGCGCACGCCCGACGTAGCGCGCGGGGTCCAGGCTCTTGTCCAAAGAATCCGCAACGGTTGCAAACGCAGGATCCGCCGCAATTCGCTTCAGAAGGTCGTTGTCCGCACCCTCGGCTTTGACGCGGTTGCCAGCAGCCTGTGAATGCACGCGGATGCGCTCGTGCAGTTCCTGGCGGTCCCCACCCGCCTTGACGGCGTCCATCATGATGTTCTCCGTCGCCATGAACGGAAGTTCCTCGCGCAAGTGTTTCTCAATGACCTTGGGATAGACGACGAGGCCGTTGGCGACGTTGGCATAGATGTCGAGGATGGAATCCGTTGCCAAGAACCCTTCGGCGACGGAGAGGCGCTTGTTGGCAGAATCGTCCAGCGTGCGCTCGAACCACTGCCGGGCCTCGGTGAACATTGGATTGAGGGCATTGGTCATCACAAAGCGCGCCAGACTGGCCATGCGTTCGGAGCGCATGGGATTGCGCTTGTACGCCATCGCAGAGGAGCCGATTTGGGACTTTTCGAAGGGTTCTTCGATTTCCTTCATGTGCTGCAGGAGGCGAATGTCGTTGGAGAACTTTGCCGCGCTCTGGGCGATTCCCGAGAGAACGGCGAGCGCACGGCTGTCCACCTTGCGGGAGTAGGTCTGCCCCGAGACGGGATAGCAACCTCGGAAACCGAGTTTCTCCGCAATCAGCGAATCCAGTTTGCGGCATTTTTCGTGGTCGCCCTCGAAGAGCTCGAGGAAACTTGCCTGGGTGCCTGTGGTCCCCTTGGAGCCAAGGAGAAGGATGGTATCCAGGAAATGGTCGATGTCCTGCAAATCAAGCAGAAGGTCTTGCATCCAAAGGCAGGCGCGTTTGCCGACGGTGGTCGGTTGCGCGGGCTGGTAGTGCGTGAAGGCAAGCGTCGGCATCGCCTTGTATTTTTCCGCGAACGTCGCAAGCCGCGACAGTACTGCGAGCACCTTGCCACGAAGAAGTTCCATGCCTTCGCGCATGAGGATTAGGTCCGTATTGTCTCCCACGTAGCAACTCGTGGCTCCCAAATGGATGATGGCACGCGCATTCGGGCACTGCTCCCCATATGCAAAAACATGCGACATCACGTCGTGACGAACGACTTTCTCGCGCGCCTCGGCAACCTCGTAGTTGATGTCGTCTGCATGCGCCTTCAATTCGTCAATCTGCGCCTGGCTAACAGGAAGCCCGAGTTCATGCTCCGCCTCCGCCAGCGCAATCCAAAGACGCCGCCACGTACGGAATTTCTTCTCTGCGGAAAAGAGGTTCTGCATCTCCTTGCTGGCGTAACGCGTGGAGAACGGACTCTGGTAGATGGAATAGTCGGTCATGGTGAGTGGCGAGTGGTAAGTGGTTAGTGGTTAGTAACTCCAGAGATTCTAGAGGTGCTAGAGATTCTAGAGGTGCTAGAAAAATCTAGAGAGACGATATCAATAAGATAATCCAAGTAGGAGAAGTTGCCACTGGGCTAGTGGCATTTTCTGTAGGATTATAGGAAAGCGAGCAGAATGAGGAGGATGGAAAGAAAGACAAAGGCGTGAGTCAGAGGAAGTGGTCGCGGGACGAGACGCAGGGCATGTTGGGAGTGCCAATTCTGGAGTTCTGCAAGGTCCTGAGTGCAAAGACCGCCCGTTTCCGCAGTGAGTTGTTTGAGGGAATCCAGACGCACGGTCTCGCCAACGGGACGCAAGAGGATATGTCCCGAAGGGTCCGGTGTGGCGTGGAAGGCATTGTCGGAACCAACGGCAAGCGCATGGATTCGAATATTGCGTCGTTTTGCCTCCGCAATAGCGTTCTTGAGTTCGTCTGGGTTGCCATGGTCGGCTCCGTCGGTGAAAAGAAAGATGGAAGAGTCATTCGGGAGAGAACGGAGGGCACATTGGAGAGCCAGACCGATGGCTGTGCCGTCCTCAAAAGTCATCGTTTCGAGAGCGGAGAGGCGCTCTTTCAGAATCGCAGTTTGACGCGTGAGCGGGGACGCAAGCCAGGCGCGCCCCGCAAAGGCGACCAGCGCAATCTCGCGGGCATCCGTCAAAAGGGCAGCGGCTGCGGCACGTGCACGCTCCATCCGTGACGGCGGCAGTTCATGCGGGGCAGGTCCCTCCTGAGTTCCCGAAGGCATATCATACGCCTCCATGCTGCCCGACAAATCCACCGCCAGTGCCACCGGCCTCGCCTCCCCCACGATTCCCATATTCAAGGATGGACCAGTCATCGCCAGCACCAAACACACCATCGCCGCCACCAGAACCCACGAACGCCAGCGTGACACACGGCGCTTCGTGCGGGAAAACAGCCGCAGGGACGGAACCATCCCGTCAGAAGGCTGCCGCAGAAAAAGCAAAACTGCCCCTGCGAGAGGCAGGAGCAGCAATGCGAAACAAATGGGGTGATGAAAAGCCATGGCGTGGTTCAAGGCATCCTATGGCCGCCAACTACAAGGGCAATTGCAAAACTATCCTCCCATAGGACAAAGCACAAGGGCGGTAGTTTTGCAATTTCCTCCGCAGAAAACTAGACGGTGAAGATGCCGTTTTCGTCCTTGCCGAAGACACCATCGGGAGTCTCGACATGGATGATAATACCTTCTTCGTTGACGTTGAACTTTTCGAGGAAGGCGATGGCGTGCTCCCTGTTGTCGGTGCGGTACTTGTAGCAACGTGCGAATCCAGCGCCGTTGTTGTCCTCGATATCTTCGTAGCCGAGGTTTTCGATGGGGAGACCTTCTTCCGCGGCCGGCAGGTCAAGCAAGACTTCGGGTTCCGTACTGACCTTGAAATAGACTGCACCGGGCAGTTCGGGAAGGACTGCCGTCGCTTCGCGCCAGGGCGCATAGTGGAACTTGCTTCCACCGACGAATGCGACCGCGCCATTCTGGTGCGGGTAAACCCCGAACTCCAAGGGCTTGGAACATTTGAGTTGTCCATTGCCGCCAGTGGAGATATAGGTAAGATGCGTGAGGGCCTCCGTGGCCTCCTTCAGCCCGGGGAACATGTAGGCGACATACTTGAAATGCTCGGGATCGGCGTCCGCTTTGCCCCAGAAATCCTTTTGGACCTGTCCTTCGCCTTCGAAGAACTTGGTGAAGATTTCCTTGTCACGCTTGACCTTGATTTGATGCCAAATGAAGAATATCACGATTCCCAAGACAAAGAGCGCGACCAGACCGATGATGAGGTTACGGGCGAGATGATTCACTTGAACCTCGGGGGCATTTTCCTGTTCCAGTTTTTGCTGGGCAGCGCGTTCAGCCGCCAGTTTCTTCTGGCGAGCCTGCTCCTCGCGTTCTGCAGCTGCCTGTGCCTCAGCACGTTTGCGCTCCGCCTCGGCCTCCTCTGCGGCAGCCTTCTCCTCGGCCGCCTTCTGCGCGGCGAGTTGCTGAGCCTTAAGGACTTCCTCCGGATTGATGCGGGCATTGACCGGCGTCAACTGGGCGCGGGTAACCACTCCCTTGAACTGGGCATCCAGCGCCGCGACCTGACGCATCTGACGAAGGGTCTCCTTCGCCTGCTGGTCTGCCACATACGCCTCACGCTGCTTCCCGACAATGATGGCCAGCGCGTCTTTCGGCGAATACCATTCGCCATCCAAGAATATGTAACCGGCAGCCTCATTGGCAATGCCCGCTTCGCGAATGGCCTCCTTCAAGAACTTCTCGCGATTGTCCTTCTCGTAATTCTGGCGGCTGGTAATCGTCTTCACGCTCAAATCCCGCTGATACTTTTCGCGGAGTTCGCCAGTGGCGCGCGGATCCAGTTTCAAAACTTCTTCCTCATTGCCTTCCAAACGCGCGACATCGTCCAGATGGATGCGGGCACTCCCGACCCTGACGTAGGCCCCCTGAGTCCCGTAATAGACACCCGTGACGCTGGTTGGCGCATTGCGATTGAAGTAGTTAACCGTGATTTTTTCCTTGGGTTGATACAAGGGATATTTCTCGACGGCCAGTTTCTCCAGTTCCTTTTGCGTCAAAATCGGATACCGTTTCTCAATTTCAGCTGCACGGTTTTTCGCGGCCTGAACCTCGCATTCCTTGATGGACTTGAGTTCGCCGACGGGGGTGGCACGCAAGGCGGCGCGTGCGGAGAACTCGTCTAACAAAGCGGCGGTAATGGCGTCGTCCTCCATATCCAGGGCCTTTTGCCCATTCTTGGCAAAGAAGTCCCCCGCGATTTTTTCGGCGGTTTGTCTACGGGCCAGGGATTCTGGACCGGCAGGAATGCTGTCCAACTCCTGAGCCATCGCTGGAAGGCAGACGAGTCCAAGCAGAAGCAAAAACGAAAAAAACGATTTATTCATGCGTGCAATCTCCAAAAACGGGATGTTGAAAACAAACTTCATAACACTATACGCCATTTTTTCCAATTTGCGACAACAAAAGCGAAAAAAAATTAAAAAAATTGATATGGACGAGACTTCTACCGAAAAAATAGAGTTTTTTGGTAGTTGGGATGGGAGTTATTTTGCCTCCAGATTTTGCAGGAAGAGATTTTCGTGTTCGAGAAACTTGAATTGAACCCCGAGGTATCCTGGCGGGGTTTGCTGGTCCCATTGGATGGGGAGAACGACGTGGGTCCATTTGCCTTTGGAAGCAGGCCCTCTGGATACGCCTCTCTGGGGATTTACGTCTTTGAAAAGTCTACGGTACTTTCCGGGGGGAATGGCTACCGCACAGACATGGGGAAGGTTGTCAAAGACCGTATAAAGGTCAAACTCAATCCTCTTGGGAAGGTTGTTCTGGTCAAAGGGGACAAGGAACGTCACGAGCGGCGTCTGAATCAAACCAGAATGATTTCTTCTTTGCCAATAATTGTAGCAGAAAATTTTTCCTCCTTGGGGAGCGTCAAGCAAAAGCAAGCCACCAAAGGAACTGTTGCCAGAGAAGTCCGTGATGCTCCATTTTTTACGAGGGATGGTGCTTTCCCAGCCAGTGCCTTGGGAAGCGGCTACCGAACATTGCACAGGGATATGCAGGGTTTCGCTGCGGTTGCCCGCCCCGTCCACGACGCGAATGTGGAGGAACCAAAGACCGGCTTTCTCGAAGACATGCCAGAAGGGCGGTCTGGCAAAGGTTGCCGTCGGTTCGCTGTCGGGTTCCTGTGTGAAGGAGTATTCATACTTGGCGATTCCCGTGGCATCCACCTGGTTGGCCGTGATGAGACAAGCAGGACCGACGGAACTGATGACGCTGAAGTCGTCAATCCAGAGTGTAGCGTCAGGAGCCTGTCCCTCCAGGGAACCAAAGCCAATGCTGGCATTCCGGGGAATCTCCCCGTTTGGGAAGAAGGTCTTGAAGAAAGGCGCGAGGTCAATGGTGCACCAATGCCAGGCGTCATCGGCGACAATCCCCTCAATTGCGCCGTTATGCTCTCCTTGGAGTTTGCCGGCAAAGGAATATCCTTTGAGGGTACCGTTGGAGCGGATCAGGAAATCGATGGCGGAGTTTGGTTTGAGGCGATATCGGAAGCGGACGCGGAACGGTCCTTCGCCGCGGAAACTTTGCCATGTGAAGACCTCATAGCGGGAGGTACTCTGCGCGGAATGCGCGATTTCGAGGACCTGGCTGTGGATGATTTCATCCATGACGATGCGGGATGCTATGTTTCGAGAGCGCCAGTTTTTGGTTTTGCTGCAATCGTCAAACGGACGGAAGGCTTCCGAATGGAGGAGTGGTGGTTGGGGCGGAGTCTTGTCCTTCGCAAAGTCAAGTTTCCAGGACCACTGGAAATCAGGAATGAGGTTTCCCGAACCATCCCGGACCCCAGAAAGAGTTGCGATGACAGGTGCGCCATCGACGGGGTGGCAAGTGTTGTAGAAATCAGCAGGAGGGGTGATGGTAAGGGTGCGCGACCCTTGGTCGTAGGAACAGAATCTTTGATGGAGAGCCTGTTTCCAGTTCTGGATTTGGATGGTTGCGAATTGGAAGACGGGAATCTGATGTTCCTGGGAGAAGGTGACCGTGATGCTGTCCGGTGCGGCAGCACTTTCGTTGGCGGGCGTGGTGGCAATGATGGAAGGCGGAGGCGGTGCCGGCTGGAACGGCGCATGAGTGGTGGGACTCCAGTTACCATTGTTGTCGCAGGCGCGCACATGGAGATAGAAACGTCCCTTGGGGAGTTCCGGAAGGTCCATCTCGTGGGAAGTCTGCGTGATGGTGGGCGCGGGTATGGTGTCGGGTTTCTCGTCGAGAACGACGGCGTATCCACGGATGCCAGATGCATCGGGCGAGGCCCAGAAAAGATGAAGCGGCCTGTTGAAAGCGGAGACGAACGGGATGAGACGGACGTCACGAATGGAGTAGGAGCAACCGGGGGCAGTGCCATGGTATCCAAAATTGCCAAAGCAAATATCCGTGCAGAAACCATTCTGCTGAAGCCAGTGGAGTGGAGTGTACATAATCCTTTGCAGAAGTGAGACTACCGCGGTGTGCCACTGTCCGTCGGCCAAGATGCCTGGAATGGGGCCGAGATAGTTGTTCTTGCCCAATTCGCAGTCGGTGAGGCCGATGGTGAAAAGTTTTCCTATGGTTTGGATTCCCAAATCGATGTAGGTTCCAGGCTGGATGCGGTACTGGAATCGCAGGAAGGGATACTGCAAGACTGAGAAGCCCCCGGGGTTGGTGGATAGCATCAAAGAGGAGCCGGCAGTACGCGCCGTGATGGTTGCGGTCGTGTACCGGTCGTCGCGTTGAATGTGGAAGGCGTCGTTGTCGGCAGGATTGTTCGGGAATACCACCTGAGACAGGGGCCGCATGGAAGACAGCGAAGCAAGTCCCGGATCCACAAGGGGTGCTCGGGGAGCTAGGCGATCTTGCGTCGGATCG
The DNA here is from genome assembly GCA_017431255.1 of Victivallales bacterium. Lineage (GTDB taxonomy): Bacteria > Verrucomicrobiota > Lentisphaeria > Oligosphaerales > Oligosphaeraceae > RGIG2581. The sequence goes on along the minus strand of JAFRLI010000197.1, from coordinate 10,837 downwards.
GGCATCACCTGCCACTCCAGATTGTACTCGGGACTCGGGGACTTATCCTTCTCAACCTCCTCGCTTTCTGCAGATTCGCGCGGACCTCGTTTGATTCCAATGTCCGAGAACGTGTCTTTCCAGCGGAAGGCGAGTTTGACGGGCTGGGAGAGTTCCTTCTGAGACAACGCGGAAATGTACGGTATTATGGTAAGAGTGCGCGTAGGTGCATGGAATTGCACGGTGTCCCGGTCCCAAGGGAAGGGCCGTCCATTGATGGTGAAGGAGCAGGAGGAGAGATTAGGCCAGGAGGGCGCGTTTTGCTCGAATTGCAGGACAATCTGACTGAGGTCCCAGGGTTGTCCATCCGCCGGCGTGGGGACCGGTGGCTGGCATTTGGGATGTTCCGGGAATGCGTCTGCGGCGAATTGATAGAGGGTCCATACAGCGCCTTCGCCGTTGCCGCCAAGGCCTGCGTTCAGATAGCCTTCGTGGAGCATTCCGAACATCATTCGGGTGCAGGTCCAGGAGGAAATCCAGGGGTCGTAGGCGCGCAAAGCCTCCGCAAGTTCGAAGGTCGTCTGGTTCGGTGCAATGTCCCCCACTTTTTCGATGGCGGGCTGCGTCTCGTCAGGACCTGTCAAATGCAGAAAGAAGGTGACGCCAGGGAGTTCTTTCACCTGGAAATAGAGGTTGATTTTTGTGCCTTCCGGGATGTCGCGTTCCAATGTAATGGTTCGGATGTGATCCAGGCGCTTATTCTCCATTCCGAGTAGGCGAACCCCAAAATCCCCACCAGAATTGGAGTTGCGCAAGAGAAGCACGTGACGTTTGCCGACCAGACGTTCGTGTAGTTCGGCACTCTGGTCGCCGTTCCAGGGCGTAAGCCCGTCAAAACCATTTTCCGGCGAAGTGCGCCAAGACGCGCCAGCAGGAGCAGGTGCGGCTTGTTCTGCGGGAATGGGACGTCCGGGAAGAGTGGCGGCGGGAATTGGCGGCAGCGCACGTGCCAGGCGCGAATAACCGACCTTCATGCGCGCAATCACAATGGAGTTGTTCTGGGTCCAAAGAGCGATTTGACGGCCTGCTTGAAGCGGCGTTGCGTCGGAAAGGTCAAAGATTTTCTGGTTGTCAAACCAGGCTTCCCAGCGTGTGCCAGTCTTGCGTATTTTGAGTGCATACCAGGCACCGTGGACAGGGCGACCGCCTGGATCCCATTCCTGCTTGACAGTGCGCGGGCCCGCCTCGAAATGCCGTCCACGCGGAATGAGTTCCTGGTCGGTCTTCGCAAGGGTATTCCCTTGTTTCAGGAAGCGAGTCCACTGCTCGGACCACTGCGGGTCCCAGGCGGCAACGAGGAGATTGTAGCCAGAGAACAACTCGTGTCCATCCATATCCAAAGCGACATTGATATCGCCGACGCGGGGATACGAGAGGTTGCCGCCTTCCAGGAAATCTCCTTGGCGCATGCGCATGCCCGCGAAGCATTCGATGGTGTAGTCTCCCTGAAGTTGGAACTTGGAAACGAGCGAGGCGACGCCGCGCGTCTCACCGTTCATATGGGACCAGCGCGGGTCGCAGGCGAAGCGGTTCGTGACCTCCCATCGGGCGGTGCTGGTCCAATCGGTTTCCGCGCGTTCGAAAAGGTAGTCCAGGAGGGAGGCACGCCGCAGCGCGAAGTGAATGAAATCGACCTCGCAGGGGAGTTGAAGGAGCATGGCGCGTCCTTGATGCTGGAAGTCATTCGGGAGCGTAGTCAGGAACGCGGGCGTTCCATCGAGTTCGGTCCAGAGGAGATTGCCGTCGCGATGCAAGGAGACACGTCCCCAGAAGGGTGTATCTGGCGTGCGTGGGCGCTGGCCGATTTTTTCATCGATGATTTGCGTGCCCGGAAGGATGGTGCGCGTGCGATTTTTGAGAGGAGCAGTGGCAAGGGTCTTGCCTGCGTGGTCGCGCAGGAGCAATTGCCCATTGCCATTTTGTTCCTCGAGTTCGACCTTCAATTCGAGGAAGGAAACCTTTCCCTTTTCGGTTGCGAAACGGGCGGCGAGTCCAGGGATGAGCGGGAAATCGAACTGGAATGCGCCGTAGATGTCACCCGTGAAGAGCCAGATTGCGGGAGAGGTTTCCCGGGGAGTCTGGCGAATCCAGTTGTATCGCGTGGAGGCCCATCCTTGCATGAAGGGGTCGTTGGCAAAACGCTCAATGTCCACGGCCTGCTCCCAGTCGTGCTGGAATGAACCGAAGGTGCGCACGTCGTGGAACTGCGCGGCACCTGTGGTAAGCAGACCGACCCGGCCGGTTGCAGAAGAAAGGTTCTTGCGGCAGAAAAGCACCCCGTTGCAACGGAGTTCGGCTGCCCCGTCCTCAGCGTAGTAGACAGCAAGGGTCGCGTTTCCTCGCGTTTCGGGGCACGGGAGAACGATTTCCTCCGGCTGGCCGTTGCGCACTTCGGTGATGGTGGCGCGTCCGTTGGCGAAGGTGGCGCGGGCGTGGTTCTTTTCGTCGCGATAGGCGAACAGGAGGGAGACACGTTCAGCCGCGTCCGTCTTGAGCTCGATTGGGCATTTTTCCCAGGAGGAAAGACCGAGCAAGATCGTTCCGGCCCCATTGACCTGCAAGGAATCATTGGTCATTTTCCATTTGCCCGCGAGTTTCTGCGCGGTAGGAGCCAGGGAAACAAGCGTTGCCTCGCGCAAGGAATGCACCTCCAAATCGTCAAACTCAGTTTCATGTGCGCCTTGGCACCAAAGCGCGACCTTGCCGCGAGCGCAGGAATCCGTCTGGAAGGAAAGCGCCGGAACTTTGTCCACCAGGGCGATGATTTGATTGCCGTGCAATTGGATGGCGAGGCGTTGCCAATTGTTGGCACGAACGGCGAGAGGCGTCCGGGCAACGATTTCATCCTTTCCCTCCGTGCGTCGAACCAGTTGCAGTTCGGACGCGGCAGTCCCAAGCGAGGGGTAGGAACAGCGCAGCAACCACAGATTCTTCGCGTCGATCACGGAGACGGCCAATCCCGCCGAGGCAGCCAGGCCGGGCCGCAAGGAAACCGCCGCTTCATACCCGCACCAGAACTCCTCACCCGTAAGAATTAGCGCCTCCCCTTCCGCTGCGGAACCCGCCAGGCAGAAGGGATTTGGGCTGCGGTCGGGAACAGGGTCCTTGCCGGGACGTATTCTCGCAGCCGGATTCGCACGGATACGGTCCATCACGGAATGAATCGACCATGTCCCCGAGACGGGACTCCACAGACCCCAGGACTTCGCCTCCGCCTCCGTCCGCATGAAGTCATCTCCGAACTGAAACGCTTCCAGCCGCTGATAACTTTGCAAGGTCAATGCCCCCTTCGTTCCGACGTTCCCTCGCGTAACCCCTTCCACTAAACCGCTCAGTACACGGCGACCATTCTGCAGCACCTCCACCAGGCCATCGCGATGACGAACCACAAGCGAAGTGTTTGCCGAGGGCTTCCAGGACGCCCGCAAAAGGGAAGTCTTGTTTTGGTCAATCCGGGTCAAAACCAGTTCGCGGCGATTGGTCTCCAGAAGGAAACCACGGTTGTCCTCCACCGCAAAGGCAAGAGACGCCGGAGCTTTTTGCAGTTGCAGGCAGAGTTCAAAGTTGGCTTGGCGAAGCGTGCGCTGCTTCTGGAAGACCGTCCCGCCAAGACGGAACTCCTCCCCAAAACAAATGGCACACACGAAGGAAAGCAGGAAAAGAGGAATGTGAAAAATAGAACGCATGGTTTTGTAGGGTGCCAGATGTACTCGCGGACGGCTAGCCATTGGCCACTTGTTGCTTCAAGGTATTTCGTTCCCAGAAGACACCGTTATGATATCCCTGGATGCTTGTGTCCTTTGCTGCATTTTGGAGACGTTTGGCTGCCCAGCAGCAGTATTCTGGATGGATTTCAACACCAGCAAACCTTCTGCCAAGTTTTTTTGCGACAACGGCGGTGGTACCGCTCCCGAGGAAAGGGTCGAAGACGAAGTCGCCACGTTGTTTCATGATGCCAGTTTTCTGTTACAGCGTGGAGACTGCGAGCAGGATGTGGGTTCCTTTTTGCGGGGGGCGTGTCACTTCGAGGGAGACGACTTCCGTTTCGGCGGGCAGTTCCAGACGCATGAGATATGCGGTTCGGGATTGGTTGGGTTCGGTCCAGGCGATTCGCGCGGTTTTGGAAGTCCAAGGAAGGGAGTAATGGAAGTCCGTGTTTCCGATGTCGCGCCCCATCTGCATGGGATAGGTCAGGACCTGTCCGTCCGCAGTTCGCACGAGAAGCGAAGACCAGTCGCCATGAACGACCACATCCGCCGCATGAAGCAGATACAAGACGCGAGCTTTTCGGTTCACGGGAATTGCCGCGGCAGTCTCGTCACCTGAGAAACGGATTGTCAGGACGCGATTTTCCAGATGGAAGGGAACGCCAAGCAGGGTCTGGTCCCCCAGCAGAGGCGCATATGCTCCATGCAAGACGCCTTCTCCCGTTTCATGGTCCAGCAGCAACATATCCTGCGCCTTCGGTCCCAGCGGTAGCGGATGTGCAGAATTGGCGTCGGCAAAGGGTTCTCCCCGAAGATCGGGCAGTTCGAGCGTATCCCCCAGACCTGGAATCTCCTTTCCATCCCAGCGGAAATACGGGACGATGATGGAGGAGCGAGGCTCGAGGGTGCGCGAGGAACCGTCGGGCAGAGTATATGTTTGCGCTTGGTCGGTCCAGTTGAAGACCGCGAGGCGATTGTCCTTCTGAAGGATGGCCGGCATGCCGTCCATTCCGCCGCGCCAGTAGTCCACGACATGGAAGCGCGTGGGATTGGCGGCGTTGGTAAGTGCGTCGGAGACCATGTCCAGTCGGATTGGGGGAAGGAGTGCCAGTTTGTCACTGGAGAGGAAGGCATTGGTGGTCATGGAAAGGAAGTCCTTCCAGACCGTGGCCTCGTTGCGGGTCAGGGTGCCGAGTTTGGCGGGTTTGGTGCGCTCGGCATCGTCCATTCCAGAACCTCGCAGGACGAGGTAGTCGGAATCGCACTGATACCATTTACGGTGGAAGGGCGCGGAACTCATGCAGTACCGGGCGGAGCGGACCACGCGGTCCCAGGTGGGACCGATGTCAGGACCGACGCGGTTTCCATCCACATGTCCCACCACGGTGCCGAAGGTTGCGGTACAACCGAGGATATAGGTATCGGGTCCTGCCTCCTCGCGAATGGCGGACAGGCAGCGGTGGATGCGTTCGTAGGGGGTCATGGGATTGCGGGAACGGCACGGCAGTGCCCCCGAACTGAGGAAATCCGCTTTCAAGTAGGTGATGCCTGCCGCACGGAACGAACGGACGCTGCGGCGGATGTACTCCACCACCTCGTCTTGCGAAAAGTCCAGAATCGCGACAGGATAGTTGAAATGCAGGAACGGTCTGCCGTCGGGCATTCGCAAGAGCCATTCCGGATGCTCGGCGACTGTGCGGGATTTGAGGTCGGCCAGGAATGGCGCAAACCAAATGCCCGTCTCCATCCCATTGTCGCTCGCCTCTTCGACAAATGACGCCAGCCCCTTCGGAAACACCTCGGGCTTGATGTCCAGCCAGTCTCCCCAGGTGCAGTATCCGTCGTCAATCTGCACCAGATTGGACTTGGGGCAGAGTGCCTTGACGCGGAGCATATTCTCCCGCAGATTTTGGTCCGTGAAACGGTCCGTATAGTAGTCCCAACTGCCCCAGCCAATCCAGGTGCGGAGATTCAAGTGCACGTGAAGCGCGGTCGCCACGGCGTCCGCATAGGCGTCCAGAACCCCGCGCACGCTGGAACCGCGTGTCACAAAGAGGGTTTCCAGAGGAAGTTCCTCATTTGGGGCGAATGGTTTTCCATCCCCGAAGAAGGTTGCAGTGATGGTCTTTTGGCTGTAGGAGAGTTCACAGGTGAAGACATTCCAGGAGGCGATGGCGACGAGCAGGAAGTCGTCGTCCGCAAGGCGGAACAGCAGATAGGAGCCAGCCTGGATGGGGGGGGCCAGGTTGGCAGGGAAGACACGGGAGGGGATGTCCTTGGTACCGGTTCCAGTCATGAAACGCGCACTGGACGGCAGGAGCGTTGCCAGGTCAGCACAAAGCGTGGCGCAGGCAAACGTCCCTCCCGTGGCGGATGCTTTCAGGAAAGGATGAATGGACGCGCCGTCTGACTCAAGGCGGAGCGCCCAGTTGTCGGGAATAAGAGCAGGAAGGAAGTGAATCATTTTTTATGCGTCAAGGGATTTGAGTATTTTTTGTGCGAATCGTGCGTTGACGAGACGGGAATCCTTGGTGTAGGCTTCCAATCGTTTGGTAGGTCCACCGCATTTTGCCAGGGCTGCGGAAAGCAGCAAGTCGGCGAAGGCGAGCATGGGAAGTGGGAACGGAATCCGGAGGTCCGTGGAATCCGCCAGGTTGTAAGCGAGGCATTGCGGGAAGTAGTGTGCCAGCACTTTCTGGAGGGGTTTGACGGCTCTGGCAGAGGGGTGATGAAGGAAATGGAGCGCGATGATGTACATGCGGCGTTGGAACAGGAAATAGTGCATATCGCGTCGGCAAAGCGAATAAGCGGTTGTGCCGCGCACGATGTGGTCGGTCGTCAAAGCGCAGCGCCGTGCCAGTTCGAGCATCACGTCCTCCGCCTCAGGCACGCCGGCCGCGGAAAGCAGACCAGCAATGGTATTGATGTGGTTGAATGTCTCCCACATCGGAATCTTCGCGGTGGCGGGACGCCCATAACTGGTGCGGGCGGTGCTCTCCGTCACATTCCCCGAGATGTCCTTGTAACGGAAGACCTCGCCCACCTCCTCGAAGGAAATCATATCCTGCGGGAGAAGGGACTGCAAATGCTTCCGGATCGGCTGCAACGAGACTTTCTCTCCGTGGAACAGCATGGCGCCCGCCGCATTGAGAGCCTCTTCGCCGCCACGCTTCAGAGCCTGTTTCAGCACGGGAAGCACCTCCTTCCAGGGCACCAGTTGCGCCGGAACCACCGCCGTCGGGAACGGTTTCTTGAGCAGGGATTTGACCTCGTCAAGGGAAACCTCCTGGTCGTCCCAATCTGCCAGAATCTTCAATTCCCGCAGAGTTTTCTGGACTTTCTGGAGCGGTTGCGTGCGGAAATCCACAGGCTTGCCGCTGGAAAGCGCCGCGGAAGCGACCAGGCCCAATGCGTAGGAGGCGTTCATGATATCCGAGTTCATGCGGCAGAAACAGACTGCATCCCGTTCGCCAGAGAAGGATTTTCCTATGGAAAGGGTATTGGCGAAATGCCGCGGGATGTACGCTCGCAACGGCAGGCGGACGTGGAAGTCGCGAGCGTCCGTCCAGAACTCCTGGATGAGATTGTTGAGATAGATAGGAGAAGTGGGGAAGCTACCGTGGTTGTCGAAGGTGTTCAGGACACAGGCGATGGTATCGGGGAAGCGCCTGCGTGAGAAGATATCGTACAGGGTGTATCGGTATTCGCCGTCAATGCGTCGTGTTTCACGGGGGGTGTAGAACTCGGCATTGTGCCATTTGCTGCTGTATCGCATAGAGACGGAGATGACGCGGTTGAGGTCGTTCCAGGAGGTGGTATCTGCCACGTCGATGTCCCCGAAGGTGCAGACGGCACCCGGCAGTTCCCTCGGCTGGAAGTCCCGTCCCACCTGGCTGGAGGTCTGCTGCACGCCGGTGAACGGGTCGCCGACTTCGCCAGGCAGCCCAAGCAGCTTGCAGAACATCCCGTCCGAAGCGTCCAGAACCACGCGCGGCTGATACCGCAGGAAGCCCAGCTCGTGGCTGTAGACGAGCGCGTCTGTGATGGCGTCCCCCTTTTTCGCGTACTTGCAGGTTCCGCCGCAGACCGTGCTGTCATGCAGGAACGTTGCCTGGGGATATTGGGCGAATGCGAGGTCGAAATGACGGGTGCAAGCGAAGAACTCCGAGGTTCCCTCGCGCACTTGTTCCGCCGCCGTTTCATCGACGGTCTGCTTGTAGATGGCCTCCTTGTAGCCGTGCCAGGAACCAATCACATATCCCATGATATAGGTTCCGCCCAGGGCGTGGTTTTCGTCCACGGCGACGACCTTCTTTCCCGAGCGCGCCAGTGCCAGCGAAGCAAGGGTGCCGCCCGTTCCCGCTCCGGCAACAAATGCCTCGCAATCGAAAGAAGGAACTCCTGTTTCATCCAATGCTGCAGGGAAGGCTTTCACGCCTACAGGTGCCTCCTCAAACGGCTTGCTTTGACAAACGGCTTTCAGGAGTTTCCCATGGGAGAACAGTTGCGTCTTCGTGTTTTTTTCGCACGGCTGCAAGGGGCAGGAAACCACTTCGGAGTACACGCGGGCTTCCAAGGTCTCCAGGAACAGCGGGGGCAATGTTTCAGGGAACGTAGCCTGCAGGGAAAGCAGATTTCCATAGGCTTTCCCTTTGCGGTTCTTTCCGATGGGACGCACGCCACCGCACGTGTTGATGCGAGCGTCTTTCAGGGGCCCCTGTTTGCGCAACTTCTTGAAGGCGGCAACCGCCTGGTTGCGCATCGACACTTCGGGATCTTCGCCCGAAGGCACGTTCGCTACGAGCGAAATCATCCGTGCTTCCGGCTTGAGGGTCGGGAAAATCCGCATATTCTTTCCTGAAGGCACGACTTCGGCCTTCGGGTCCACAGGAGTAATGTCGAAGTTGAGTTCATAACGGGTTGCCCGGGGACCATCTCCTTCCAGGTGGCACAATGCCACCTCGGAACTCGTCGCGTCAATCACCAAGTCCGCTTCGAGCAGGAAAGTACCGAATCGGTTGGCGATCAAAACTCCCCGCACGGTATTCTTGGCGGTGAAGATTCCCGCGCAGTGCGTATTGAACAGTACAGGGGTACCCGTCATCACGAAACGCTCGTTCAAGGACTTGCGATAGACGCCTTCTGGCCCCGCATCGGGCATGCGAGAAAAGCCCAGCATGCCACCCGTGTAACCATGCCGTGTCACTGCAACTGCCGACATACCACGCGCCTTGCATGCTTCCGCCGCTGCCGCCGCCGCATGACCTGCTCCTAAAATAACCGCCTGTGTCATCATTTCTCTCCTTGATTTTGAAAAAACAAAACATCCATAAACATCTTTGAGGAAGACACAAAAAAACAAATAGTTACTGTAAGCGTTAAAACTGCGTTTGCAAGTGCAGTTCTACCAAAAGTGCCTCCCAAAATTCCGTTGGGCCTTTTTCCGCGATTTTCCCGATTTTCTGGCCCTCGCGACGGGACCGATATGGAACCGACACAATCGACAGGAATGGTGCTGGAAATGACGCGACGTGCGACCTATCCAGAGCGCAACTAGTTAAGATGTCAAAAACCGCAGTTTTTCAAGTCTGCCGTTCAGTTGTGGGACGGCTGTGGATTCTACTTGAACATTTGCCTCATTCGTTCGGGGGGCACATCGATATGAATTGGGATTTTCCGAGGTTTCGAGCACCTTGCCTTGATGTTCTGGCAGATGGGATTTTCGGGAGAAATGCCACGCTTTATCAGATAGTTCCAAATGATTTCGTTGGCGAATGGCCTGTATCCTATCAGCAGAGGGAGTTCCTCGGAGATTCTCCATGCACTCTCCAGAAGTTGAGGTTGTTCCATCTTGTCCAGCAAATCAAACACCCTCTCGAACAGCAACATCCGCCAGCGTGACGTGCGGATTCCCATCGCATTCTGGGCGTTGGCGAATGCGATTGCCTCTTCTATGGATGAGATGGCGGCAAAAGCCTCCCGACATCCGTCGAAATCCCGATGTGCCATCTGCTTTTTCTCGATTTTCATAATGCGTTTAAGCAGGTCCTCGATATGCTTTGGAAGCCCGGCTGGGCATTCGGCAAAGTTCTGGACATCACAGAAGGCGCCCGGGAGACTGACACAGGCACTTCTGTGCTTGTTGACGCGGAATGTGCAGCTGTTGCACGAGGAAAGGAAACGATGATAGGTCCCCTCGTTGATTTTCCCCAACCAGACCGCATCTTGGAAGTGCCCTTCGCCATCCAGGACAATCAGGGAGTGCTGTCGCGGGTGAAGGGTTTTCCGCCAGTCAAGGTCCAGAAAATAGAGGGAGATTCGCTTGTCGCCGGGAGGCGAGCTCCAATCCAGCAGGAAATCTGGCCCATTGTCATCGAACGGATGCATCTCCCCGTGGTCGTCCCACCAGGAGGCGCGACGTATTTTCTGTTTCGGAGCATACGTCTGTCCCCGCTTCAGGGAAGGCACCCTGTCCAATTCAATGAAGGTCTCGATGAAGCCTTGCAGGGATAGAAGCACCTCTGGCTGGGAAAGTTCCTTGTAGCGTGGGTCCAACCAGCGCCGTGGCAGGTCGTCCCGAATTGGCAGGCGTATCGCATATTTTGAGCCAGGTCCCTTGATGTCCATAATTTTCCCCATTGCGGCCAGAGCGAAACCGTCTCTTCCATAGTTCATAGGCCAGTCTCCTCTGGTGATTCTGTCTTCATCTAGATAGCGTATGTCTTTTCGGAAAAAGGGGAAATGCCCCTTCACGGCAGTTCTAATGGCCTTGTCCGAATCAGACTTTCTGAGCATATAGCAGAATGCCTGCATCGCTGATTGCTTGGGAGCGAACTCCGGCCCCAATTCCCAGACTTTGGCAATGCTGGTCAGGTGCTGTTGCAGAAGGTCGTTGTTTTTCTCCCCGCCATCACGCCATTTCAGGAATGCAAGATGCGCCTTGTGTGACAACAGCCAGCATTGCTCATTTGCCGTTTGCGGGGATGCCTTGTCCAAGAGCGCCTCGGCTTTCTTCCACTCTCCCGACTGCAAGAGTATGGGAAAGCACTCCGTCAGTCGGGAAAAACTGTTTTCCGAATGTTCCAGAGGGT
>JAFRLI010000196.1 GCA_017431255.1 Victivallales bacterium | reverse complement strand
TACGTCATCATCGGACACAGCGAACGTCGTCAGTACTTTGGCGAGACCGATGAAACCGTCGCGAAGCGCGTTCAGGCCGCTCTTGCCTCCGGGCTCAAGGTCGTTCTCTGCGTCGGCGAAACCCTTGCACAACGCGAAGGCAACATCACGGACGAAGTCATCGCCATCCAAGTCAAAACCGACTTGGGCTGCGTCACCGCAGAGCAGATGGCTAACGTCGTCATCGCCTACGAACCCGTCTGGGCCATCGGAACCGGCAAAGTCGCCACCGATGAGCAGGCCGAGGAAGTCCACAAGAACATCCGCGCCCTCCTCGCCAAGATGTACGGCGCTGACGTCGCAGCGGCCACCCGCATCCTCTACGGCGGCTCCATGAACGCCAAGAACTGCGCTGGCCTCCTGGCACAGCCCGATATCGATGGCGGCCTCATCGGCGGCGCGGCCCTCAAGCCCGTTGACTTCGCTACCATCATCAAAACCGCCAAGGACACCGCAAAATAGTTGCTTCAGTCCTAGTGGTTAGAAGAACGGTGCGAACAATGGTATTCTGTTGTCTCGCACCGTTTTTTTGTAATAGGGAGTCGTAGCAATGCAAGAAAAAAGCGAAAAGAACGATACCACGGTTCCGTCTAACGAGGGAAAGGGATTTTCCTCGGAGAAACTGTATCTGGCTTGCATTGTCGGACTGTTGTTGATTCGCATATTCCCCTTTGCCAACGGGAATTACCTCTTTGACGAGGCATTTAACCTGGACATTTACATTTTGGCCAAGGATAGCATCTGGGGGATTATGCGAGATTATTCCATGGCGAACAACCATATTCTGTCGAGTATTCTGTATTGGTTCTGGGTATCCCTGATGGGTGACCAGAATCTGATCTATGAACTGCTGGTGCGCGTGCCTTCGATTCTCTGGAGTATCGGAACGATTTTGGTGGCGTATTATGGCTGGCGGGCATTCCTGGGACGGAAACAGGCGTTTCTGGCGGCCCTGCTGATGGCCATCAGCCCTGTTTTCAGTGGATTTGCCTGGCAATTGCGGGGATATTCTCTGACGGTTTTCTTGAGTGCATGGCTGGTGGCCTTGAGTCTGCGCCATTTGCAACGCCAGACCGTTTCCGGTAGGATTCTTCTTTTCGCTTGTTCCCTGCTTCTTCCTCTTGTGATGCCCTCTGCTTTCATGATGCCGGCCGCAGTCGGTCTGGCCATATTCGTAACCCGATGGCGTTGCACCGGGAAGTTCATGGATGGCGTGCTGAGTATGCTTCCCGTCTTTTGCGGGGTGGTTCTGGGAGGCGGTTATTATCTGACGCTGGGACCGCAATTCGTGAATGCCGCCAGAGCAGCAGGCGGTTGGGACAGTTTCTGGGCAACTTTTTTCAACATTTTCGGTTCCTTCCTCCTCCATTGCGGGATCTTTTCCCTGGCAATCCCGGAACTTTTCCGAAATGCCTGGCAAACCCTTGTACCTCGAAAGAAAACAAATGAGGCTTCCCATGCGCCTGACGATGCATTGGCCGTCTATCCGTCATTGCTGTTTGTCTCGGTTGTCCTTACGATAATGGCACTTCTGCTGGGGCGCAACCCCATCTACAAGTATCCGTTCCCGCGCGTATTCCTCTTAATGCTGCCACCCATTACGTTTGCGGTTCTGTCGGTGCCACTGACATGGAAACGCTTTTCTTTCCGAGGACAGGTTGCGGTCGCATTCCTGTTGGCCGTTGCCATCAATGCGTGTTGCGATTATTATGTACGACGCGCTGGCTCCAATCAGAACATCCCCTGCCAGAATCTTCTCGTGCAGCGCTGGCGGGGCTCCAGCGAACTTTTTGATGTGTCTTCTTTTGTACTCAAAGAATGCAAGGAAACGGGAGAGGCGATTACCCTGCTTGACAGTGCTCTCGTCCCGTCCGTGAGTTTCTATTGCCGATGCTACAATTACGCGGCTCTGGCTTCCACTTTCCCTGCTATCATGGCTCCCGATTGGTTTGACCAGACCATGCTGAATGCGGTGTTCCAAAAACACGAAAAACTCAAAATCCTCGCCCAAACCGAACAAGAGGCACAGAACATACTCCAACGCATCTCACATGAGCATCCCGCCTCTCTTTCGCCCCGTATGCAATACGGCCACTGGACCTACTACGAGATAAACTTCCACTAGAGGGGCTAGAGGGGCTAGAGGGGCTAGGTGTAGGGTGCCAAGGGCACAAAAAATCCCCAGCAGGAAAGACCTGCTGGGGAAGAATTGCGATCCTGACGCTTGAACCTTATTTTGCGTCTTTCTTGGAGCCTTCGACGAATTCGATGGCCTCGATGTTGATGGCTTCGATTTGGTCGGCGATGCCCAGTTTTGCTTCCAGTTCTGCGTAGACGCGGTCGCGAAGTTCCTTGCGACGGTTGAGCAGGTCAGCGTCCTCAGCAGCACGGACAATGATGTTCATAACGACGCCATTGTGTCCGTTTTCCAGTTTCAATGCTTCCAGGTCGAGGTCTGGATAATCCTGGATGATGTGCTTGAGGAAGGAAGAAAGGGCATTGGGGGTGATGGAGAAACTGCCGCGTTCCGAGTCCTCGACAGTCAAAATCCTGGTGGAGTTCTTGGACCTGGTCAGGAAAGCGACAATCGCCCAGATGATCAGGCAAAGAATGAATCCGCAGGCAAGCCCGAACCAGAATTGACCGTTGGGGCAGTTGTTGACGCATTCAGGGAAGGTGATTTCGGCTAACGTGAGCATAATGGGTAGTTCCTCCTAAAATGAACTACGTCTGGCACGGCACGAACGTCGTGCCAGACGAGATGAGAGATGTTTTTAGTTGGATTCCGCGGTCGGGGCTTCGGCGTTCTCTTCTTCCTCTTCTTCCGCCGGCTGCTCTTCTTCGAGGTCAACCACGTTCACGTTAACCTTGGCGACGGGGTAGCCCGTGATGGAGGTGACCTTGTCAAACACGACATCCTGGATGCTCTTGGAGAGAGCGGGGATGTTGACGCCGAACAGGACAACGAGGGAGAGGGTGATTTCAACGCCATTTTCGCTGAACGCAAGATTCAGGCTGCGCTCGTAGGTGCGACGGGAGAAGACATCAGCAATGCCAGCACCGATGCTCTGCGGGGCGAGGCGCAGGACGCCATCCACGGCGAGGGCATATTTTTTGACGATGGAGGCGATCACGGTCGGGCTGACCTGGACCAGGCCCTTGCTGCCGTCTTCGTTCGGGTTGACTGCGACGAGTTCGGGTTCTTTCGCTTTGGTGGTTTCTGTTGCCATAGTTCCATTCTCCTTTCTGTTGGGTATGTTTCCACTCTTTGAGAAGAAAGAGCGTTCTTCAAAAAACAAACACCGAATATAATAACTTTATTCCCAAAAATACAGATGTCAAATGCCGCAACGATGTTTTTTGCAGAAAAGATGATTTTTCGTGTTTCATTTGCGATTTGAGGGGCAGGCTTCCGGGAAATCTTTCGGCGTTTCATGGCTATTGTACCGTGCGGAAGGATATTTTCTGCAACGGCAGGACGGGATAGGGCTGGGAGGAAGTACGGAATTCGAGGAAGGCAGCCTGGAATTGTTGGTAGATTGCAGGCAGTTGCGCTTTATCCTTTTCCGCGAGATCGGTGCGGAGATTTTGTGCGGTATGGATGTTTTGTGCGAGAGTGGCATTGGGATTGATGAGGGAGTGCTGCTCGGCGAGCGTGGCCCCAAGAAGTTGGTCAATGAGGGATACGGGCATTTTCTGGATGAGGATGTCTTGCAGTGCGTCGGTGAGTCGTTTGAGTTCATCGGCGTAGTTGACGTATGCCTGGTATTCTTTTGTGAGCTCGGCACGTTCTTTGACGAAGCGGTTTTGCAGGGTCGGGTCCTTCAGAACTTCCCGGATGCGTGGGAGAAACTCCGCGTCGTCGAGTTTGGTGATTTGGTCGTTGACTTTCATTTTTCGAGCGATGGAGTTCATTCGCTGTCGTCTTTGGGCAGGGGTCGTTTGAATGAGTTCGTTGTAGTCCTTTGCATAGGTCTTGAAAGACTTGATGACGGCGGGAACTTGATTGTTGGACAAGGCGTCAGACTTTTTCGTGAGGGAAGGCAGGTCGTTGAGGATGCGTTCGCGTTTTTTCAGGAGGAGTTGGTCCAGACGGTCGTAGTTCAGCAGGTTCTTGGTACGTTTGTCCAGGTAGTCCTGAACGCCAAGTGCTTTCAGGGAAACTTTCCAGATGTGTTCGTTTTTGCTCACTAGCGAGGGGAAGGAGAAGTTGTTGAGGCGCAAGTAGACAGGCGGGAACTTCTTATCGGGAAGTTGTACGGAGTTCAGTCCCATTCGAAGAACGACCATGTACGATGCCAGATCGAATTGGAGTTGCGCGGTCAGATTGTCGGTTCCCTTGATGGCAGAGGTGCCTCGCTGAAAAAAGAGGGGATATTCGCGTTTTTGCCTAAGGTCGATGACGGAAAGATTGTCGTTGGAGGGAATCGGGATGGTTTCGTCCAAAAGGGAGAGTTCGAGGTAGCCGTCTTTGAGTTCGGCGTGGAGAGTTGGTATCTGCAGACCAGTGCCGAGGTGAAAGTCGGAGCCATCGGCAAGGCGATGGCGCAACGGAGGATTCTTGCCGGAATGGAGGCGCAGTTCGAGGTCAGCGAACTGCGTGTCGTCCCCGACCGCGAAGCGGAACGGTTGGGAAGCGGTCAGGGGGGCGTGGAGGGAATGCTGGCGATACCAGGCATAGCGTCCGTCCTCCGGCAGGACTGGTGCGCGTTGTACGGGAAGCGGTTGCGGTTCAGGCGGCGTCGGTGTCGTCACCTCGGGAACCGTCTTTGCGACGACTGGTTTCTCTACAGGCACCGGTTCGATTGGCCTGGGAGCGGTTGCGGCTTTCTTTTCCTCTTCGATGCGCTTGGTAAAGTCTGCTAGAGTGAGTTGCAAACTTTGCAAGGCGTCTTC
>JAFRLI010000195.1 GCA_017431255.1 Victivallales bacterium | reverse complement strand
TGAGGCGGATGCGCTCCTTGTCCCAGTATTCGCCCTGGATCCAGCCGGGGTAGGCGTTTCGAACATCCTTGCGGTAGAGGACGCCCTGGTGGGAGAACCAGTGGGGGGAGTAGTAGTGCGGGGTGTAGATGATGTGCGGATCGTCCACCTGGAATGAACTGATCTGATGCCAGGCGACGAGGATGGGCGTGTCGGGATCGATTTCGCGGATGGCCTTGACGGTTCGGTTGACGATGTCCTGCCAGGAGTGGTCGGTGACTTTGCCGTAGGCGCTGAGGGAGGGTTCGTTGAGGAGGTCGTATCCGTAGATGTTCGGGTTGCCCTTGTAGTGCTTGGCGAAGCGCCTCCAGGTTTCGCAGAGGACATTGATGTTGGTTCCAGGCGCGAGGACGTTGGAGCCGACCTCGTTGATCTGGGTGCCAGGGCCCGCGTGCAGGTCGATGATGATCTTGATGCCGTGCTTTTCGGCTCGGGGGAGCACCTCGTCCAGCTTCGCGATCTGCTCGTCGATCCACGCCAGATAGAGTTCGGGGGTGGAGATGTCGCGCTCGTGCTCGGGATGGTGCTTGCGGATCTGGTAGCGCATGAGGTTGGCGCCCCACTTCTCAAGCGTTGAGAATGCGTCTTCGGAGAGGTCCCCGCCGCTCATTACGCCGCGGTAGGCGGAGCCTTTGTTCTCGCCGCGCGGGATAGCCTTGGCCTCCTCGTTGACAGGCGGAGGCGGGAGCTGCGATTTGTCCAGTTCCTCGACCTTGCGGATGACAATGTTGCTGAAGTACGCCGTGCCCTTGCCGTGCATGATGCCGATGCGGAGTTCGAGTTCCGTCGGGTCATCGGGCAGCGCCACATAGTAGCAAGCGTGCTGCCAGCCATAGGTGCCCTTGAACTTGGCCGGACGCTGGAACGTCGGCATCCGCTCGCGACCCTTCGGGTCCTTGGAGCGGATGGTGAGCCGCGGGCCGAAGTATGTGGCCCCGACGTGGTAGACCTCTTCGCCCTTGATATCCCCTTCAATCGCCACGATTCCCTTGATCTTCTCCTTGTCCAGCGGAAGAATCAGCCACTGGCTGTCGCCTGGAGTGGTGACGGTGAACTTGAAGGCGCCCGACTTCCCGTCGGGGCCGCCGTTGGGAAGCCATTGCGGCGCAGGACCCTCCAGCGTCGCTAACTTCACTATGGCATCCGTCTGGAAGTCCTCCTGCCAGATCACGTCCGTGGGATAAAGCACCGCATGCGCGACGCATGCAACCGCCAGCAAGATTCCCAGTAGCTTCTTCATATGCTCTCCTTGTTGTTTGTTGTGGACTAACAGTAACATAGTGCAGATAACGTCACTTTTCCTCTCAAGAGAGGAGGACAGACGCTCTCATCGTAAGTGGCCAGGGGGTTACTTTCTAGGTGCCTTGAAGGCCTTTTTGAGGGTGCGTTCGAGCGGGTTGTCGGGCTGCTTGATGATTTTTCGGTCTGGTCCGAGGACATGTTCGGCGGACCATCCGGGCCATTCGCGGAAGGCGTGGTAGCACCAGTCCCATCCGTACTCCTCGAAGATGGAGATGCAGTCCTCGATGTATTTTTCGCGACCGATGGTGCACCAGACGGAGGCGCCGAATTCGCCGACGCAGATGCGGAGGTTGTATTTCTTCTGTAACTCGATGACGCTCTTCAGATTGAGGCGGATGCGTTCCTTGTCCCAGTATTCGCCGTTGATCCATCCCGGGTAGGCGCAGGGGAAGTCCTTGTAGAGGACGCCCTGGTGGGAGTACATGTGGGGGGTGTAGTAGTGCGGGGTGTAGATGATATTGCCGGCGTTTTGGACGAACGCCTTCTGCTGATGCCAGGCGACGAGGATGGGGGTGTCGGGATCGATCTTGCGGATGGTGGCGACGACCTGTTCGACGATCTGCTGCCACTGGTTCTTGGTCTTGGCGTTGTAGTCGGACATCTGCGGTTCGTTGAGGAGGTCGTATCCGTAGATGTTCTGGTTTCCGCGGTAGTGCTGGGCGAACTTGGCCCAGGCCTGGCAGAGGGTTTCGACGCTGGTCTTCTCGGTGATCTCGTTGGAGGCGACCTTGGTGATGGTGGTGCCTGGGCCAGTGTGCAGGTCGATGATGATCTTGATGTCGTTGGCCTGTGCGCGGGGGAGGATGGTGTCCAGCTTCTTGATTTCCCGGTCGATCCACTCGAGGTATTTTTCGGGAGTGGAGATGGCCTCCTTGGCTTTTTTGCCCGGCGCGACCACCTGGTATCGCATGAGGTTGGCACCCCACTGATGGAGGGTGGCGAACGCGTCGGAGGAGAGGTCGCTTCCGCTCATGACACCACGGTACTGGGAGCCTCGGCCGTCCCCGCGCGGGATCTTGGCGGCATCAAGGTTTGGCGGTGGCTTGGGGGCGTCTTTGGGATCCACGTCCACCATCTCGCGGACGACGATGTTGCTGATGGCGATGGTGCCCTGTGCGCTTTGGAGGCCGAGGTGGAGCGTGAGTTCGGTGCAGTCGTCGCCGAGTGGAACATAGTAGCACGCGAACTTCCAGTCATACGTTCCCGTGTATCCCATCTGGAGGTTGGGCCATTTGGAGATGCCGCTGGCGTGTTTGTGGGAGAGGGAGAACTTTGGCCCGAGATGCGATGGACCCTCCACCTTGATGCCTTCTCCACGAATGTACGCCTCGATCGAGATGTTGCCATGGAACATCTTCGGGTCCAGTGGGATATGGAGCCAGGAGGAGCCGCCGAGCTTCTTCACGGTGAACTCGACCGCGCCGGATTTCCCGTCCTTCGAGCCTTTGGGCAGCCACTTGTACTTGCCGCCGTCCATTCTTCCTGTCTTGAGGAGGTCTTCGGTCTTGAAGTCCTCCTGCCAGAGGATTTTTCCAGGAACAAAAACGGCTTGCGCCAGCGTGGTGGCGACGGCGAGGGTCAGAATGGTTTGCTTGAGCATAGTGGTTTCCTTTGTGAGAGGATTCTAGTTTGCAGAGGGAATCATTGCAAAATTACCGATCAAAAGATTTCTGCAATCTTTTCATGTGTTTTGACCGAAACAAACACACACAAAATAACGAAGACTTCAATGGATAAAATAAGCAATGCCTCTTTGTTTGTCAAACTGTCCTGTTTCATAAAATAGAGATAATTGCAAAACTCTTTTGAAGTCCACAGAACACACAGAATACACAGCCCTGTTTGTCCGCGCTACGCGCGGCCAAACACTTGATATAAAACAAAATACAAAGTGCAAGCCGCAGCGAAGCGGCGGATTGCCTTCTGTGTATTCTGTGTGTTCTGTGGACTCAAAAATGAGTTTTGCAACTACCTTAAAAGTTAGCGTTTTTTTAAGGAAAAGCGCCAAGGCTCTTCCGGCGTCAGCGCCCAGTTCGACCATGACCGGCACCTGCTTATGCTGATTGACATGTGAAAAATGGACAGCAGAAATCGGTGAGGCAGGGGCATTCTTCGCTTGTTTTTCTGCAAAACATGTATATCTTTATATAGCAAGTCTCTGTGAAAACAAAGAATCATCACCCACCCACTCAAATGAAAAAAATTCTCCTCCTCTGTTTCTGCATTTTCTGCGTTTCCTACGCACAACAACAGCCACAACCCGCTGCGCAACCTGCCGTCCAGAAGCCAGCCGCTCCCAAGCCAGCCGTCCAGAAACCGGCAGAACAGAAACAGGCCGCAGAAGCGGCAAAGCCGGCCGCGCCGCCGAAACCCAAACCGAAAAAACTGCCTGAAGACATTCTGCAGACGCCGCCCGTCGTCTATGCCGTCGGCGAAGAGTACCAGATCATGGCTCTTGTCAAGCAGGACCTTCCTGTTGTCATGTGGGTGGAAGTCAACGGAAAGACCTATTACGATGCCTCGAACGGCATTCTCCGTTCCAGGAGAAGTTCCCATCGCATGACCGTTCCGCAATCGGAACTGAACGCCGCGAAGGAATACACGCTTTGCTGCCACGTGGTCACGAAGCGCAAGGCCTATTACACGGAGACGGAACCTCTTCAGAAGAAGACCTACACCTTCCGACCGATTGAAAAGACCGAAAACATCAAAATATTCATGCTGGGCGATTGCCACAACCGGGTCAATGCCCCCGTTGCCGCCACGAAATATTTCGGGGACGACCTCGACCTGCTCATCCTCAACGGCGACATTCTGGACCGCATCGAAGCATATAGCGACCTCGACATCCTCTATAAAATCGCGGGCGGCGTCACAAACGGCCGCATTCCAGTCATCTATGCGCGCGGCAACCATGAACCGCGCGGCGTCTTGGCGGAGGAACTTGAGTACTACTCGCCGCTCCGAAACGGCTATACCTACTACACGTTCCGCCTCGGTCCCATCTGGGGCATCGTCCTCGACTGCAGCGAAGACAAAGACGATTCCAATAAAGCGTACGGTCATATGATCGCCTGTCATCCTTTCCGCCTGGAGGAGACCGAATACCTGAAGAGCGTCATTGCGAACGCGGGGAAAGAATACAACGCGGAAGGCGTAAAATATCGCCTGGTCGTTTGCCACATCCCCTTCATACGCGGCGCATTTGAGGGGGACATCTATCGTGAATGGTGCAAGCTTCTGAGGGAAAACGTCAAGCCACATATGATGCTTTCCGCTCACTACCATCGTCTGAAGGTCGTTCGTCCTGGCGATGAATGGGACGAGAACGGCATTCCCTGCACCGTCGTCATCGGCTCCCGCGTAGGCAAGGGGGACGGCTTCACGGGAACCGCCATCGAACTGACCGAAAAGCAAGCCGCCATCCATTTCGTCAACTCCACCCAGAAGGTCGAGGGCGAAAACACCATCGAGTTCAAGGAATAGGGGTTGCGTCAAGGTTCACGATGGCAGGAGTGGCCAGTCGTTGGGAGGAGGGGCATGGAAGGCGTGTCCTTCGAAGATGAGGGAGACGGCGTGGAGTGCCTGCCGGGGAATCTGGAGTGCGGCAAGGTCCTGGGGAGTGAGGCACTGTTTTGCGAATCGGATGTAGATCGTTTCGTCGCGTCCATAGATTTTATCGCCCAGGACGGGGAACCCGAGGGAGTGCATGGTGGCGCGGATTTGGTGGAATCGTCCAGTCCCGAGGGTGGCTTCGACGAGGGAAAGGCCGCGTTCGCGCCGAAGGCATCGCAGGGTAGTGGAGGCGGTTTCGGCGGGGATATCCTGTGGCGGGCGGGCGAACGCGAAGGAGCGTCGCTTGTCCACTTCGGCTTCGGGGTCGTGGAAGAGCCAGCCGTCCGCTTGCAAAAAATCGGGGAAGGCGCCTTCGACGACGACCCAGTAGGTTTTGACGGTCTGCGGGCTGGGCAGGAGTTTCATCGCGTGGGTATGTGCGCGGGAGGTTTTGGCAAGCAGAACGATGCCTGAGGTTTCGCGGTCGAGGCGTGAGACGAAATGGATGGTTTCCTGAGGTTCGAGACCAGGGACACCGCCCTCTTTCAGGATGGCCCAGAGGGTATGATAGAAGAAGCCGCCGGCGGGATGGCAGGGGAGGTTGGGCGGTTTGTCCAGGACGATGTACCGTTCGTCCTGGTAGAGCAGCTGCACGTTGCAGTTGACCTCTGGTTCGGGGCGTGGACGGGGATTGTACTCAAGAATCTGGTTCCAGGACATGGAGGAATCCGCGTGCGCCGTCACGCCGTCCAGCGTCACACGCCCCTCGGCAAGCACCTCCTCCCATTCGGCGCGCGTGTGATATGTGAAACGTCCCGAAAGATACTCCAGCAGGGTCTTCCCCTTCACATCGGGAGGCAATTTGATTTGTACGACACGCGACAGCATCCGTCACCCTCACAGGCGCGGCTTGAACACAATCGTGATGTCCTTCGGCTGCGGAGCAGCCTTGTTCACGACGTGCAGCGTATCCTCCTCGAAACTCTCCGTGTCTGGCAAATCCAGCACCGTCGCTCCCACCGAATAGTTCAGGACCACGTTTCCCTCGGAATCTGCTAGAAACGTTCCGTTTTTCACCACGGAACCCACGAAGGTCCAGCCAATGGGCTTCATCTCCTTGCCCGTGCGCGTGTCGGTAATCCAATGCTCAATGGGCTTGCGTTGCAATTTGCCTTCCGCGTCCTTCCATTCCAGGAAGATATCGACGAGCGTCCCCTGCGGAACCAGTCCGCCTGGTAGACGCGCACCGTTCTTGGCACCGAGAAGATAGAGCATTGTCTGCAGCTGGATGGCACTCACCTCCGTCACTAGAAGCGCCTCGTGGACGCGTCCATGCGGATGTGCGAGAATGACTTCCAGCGCTCCGCCTTCCAACTGAAACGCGCCAGGGAACGCGAGTTCGCGTGCGGTTCGGCGCACGGTGATGTTGGAGACCAGCAGGTCGCCATTGGGGAGTTTCTGGACGCCAGGCGGCAGCGTCTCTTCCGCGCGAACGTGCGGAAGGAGGACCATCAGGGTGCAGAACAACAGGCTCCAGCGCAGGGTTCGCTTGTAGACTGCATACCACGCATCAATGAACTGGAACTTTGGTCCTGGCTTAGTGGAGTGGTCAGCTAATGTCTGGAATGCTTTCAGGTATAAAAACTTCAAGAAGAGACCGTCTACATTTGTGATGTTAGAGCCGTTGATGTTTTGCGGCCACTTGACTAATGACTTTTCAGATGAGATTGTATCCATTTGAAGGTTGACTTTAGTAATTCGACTGCGAGCAGAACTCCGACTACCACATATGCTAGTCCAATGCACAGCAAGACTACTAGGATCAACAGGAAAAACAGCGAAATGACTGTGAAGACGAAGTTAGCCACTTACTTTCTCCTGAAGATCGAGCCAAAGACGAAGTCAAGGACAAGCAGGATTCCGAGGACAGTCCAGAACCCGAAGTGGAAGCCAAAGCATGCAAACAGCCATCACAGAACTACCTCCTCTTGTGGTTCTTGTGCATTTTCTTGTTGGGATGGGGTTTCTTCTTGGGCGCCTGCTCGGTTTCCTCGCCGTCGTCGTCCTTGTTGCGCAGTTTCTGGAAGGCGTTTTCGGTGCCTTGGAGGAGCCTGCGGATGTTGTCGGAGTGCCTTGCGACCACCACGAGCGCGATGATGATGAGCAGGACCACCGTGTGCGTCGCAATCTGGCCCCATGCGAAAATCCGCATCAACAGTGCCGCGATGGCAATCGTGCAAATGGCGCCGATGCTAGCAATGGCGACCACGCGCGTGCTGTAGAACATGATCACCCACACCACCAGCCCAATGAGGACCGGCACGGGCGCGAGCGCAAGGGCCGCGCCCAGGCTCGTCGCAACCCCTTTGCCGCCTTTGAATCCCAGCCAGCAGGTGAAGACGTGCCCCACGACGGCACCTGCCGCCGCCAGGATCCCGCCCCAATCCGAACCGATTGACCAACTGCCGCCCAGGCTGTGACCTAGATACAGGACGGGCAGAAGACCTTTGAGGAAGTCCAACGCAAAGCAAAGGTTGCTCCAACCGGCACCGAGCACGCGCCGCACATTGGTGGCGCCGATGTTGTGGCTGCCGTAGTTGCGGATGTCAATCCCGTTGAAGCGTCCCATGAGGTATCCCCAGGGGATGCTTCCGATGAAGTACGAAAGTGCGAAAATGACGAGTCCTCCGGCACAGGTCAATAACTTCGGGTTCATGGCAGTTTCTCCTTTGTTCGGTTAAAAGCGTCCTCGTTTGCGGAGGTCGAAGCAGTCCAGGCATCGGAAGATGTCCAGCCCGTAGAGGATGGTGGTGGCGGGGGTTGCCTGGATGTGGATGACGGCGTCGGTTTCGAGGTCGATTTGGCGCGGGTCATTGTCGGCGACCATGGCGGCGGGGCCGCGCAGGAGTTGGACGGAGAGTTGTGCGTTGTCCGGAACGATGGTGTATTCGAAGAGGTCCATCGAGTTGTTGAACGCAAGTCCGATTCCCGTTTGGAAGTTGCCGCGTGTGATGCTCTGGAAGTAACCCGTGCTCCCGAACGGCGTCGCCACAATCAAGGAATCTGCGACAACTTGAGGCACCAGCAATTCCCCGTTGGACCAGATGCGATATCGAATCGCGCTCGACGCAATGCGGCGGCCGATCGTGATGTCGTTGATGCCGGAGAGTTTTTCTCCGTTCTCCAAAGTGGCTTCGAGTTTGACCAGGCGCGTCGCCTTGAGTTTCCCTGCAAACAGTTGCGTCAGCGTGTTGAGGATGGCGTGGCGCGGGCATTTGGGGTTCTGTTTGTCGTCGCGAATGGGGCATTTGGGGATGCCTGGATAGTCGCGTTCGGCACCGAGCAGGGAACCGTCTCCGCCGTGGGTAATGACCAAGTCGGGACGTTCCGTGACGATGCGGCACGGAAACATCCGCAGGAGCGGGCGCAAATCATCCAGATTCCGCCCTGTCACCGCAATGTGTATCTCTTTTTTCTCAAACAATGCGTCCATGTGCAGGAACCTTGGGAAGAAACTAGGAAAAAGGCGTGCTATGCGTTGCGGGAGGCCAGGACTTCCGCAATTTGGACGGCGTTCTGCGCCGCGCCCTTGAGCAACTGGTCACCGCACACAAACAGTGCCAGCCCCTTCGGGCAACTCAAATCGTCGCGAACGCGTCCAACCAGGACGTCGTACTGGTCGTTACTTTCAATGGGCATCGGGAAATGGTTGGTCGCCGCATCGTTGACAATCTTGACGCCCGGTGCCTTCGCCAGTGCCGCCAGAGCTTCTTCGACGCTGACCTTGCGCTCCTGCTCGATGGTGATGGCCTCCGCGTGGGAGCGGATGGTGGGGATGCGGATGCAGGTCGGGCAGACGGAGATGTTGGCGTCGTGCATGATTTTGCGCGTTTCGTTGACCATCTTCATCTCTTCTTCGTTGTAGCCGTTGGGACCGATGGCGGTGTTGTGGCTGAAGAGGTTGAAGGCGTACTGGAACGGGAAGACCTGCGGGACGATGGGGCGTCCGTTGACGTAGTCGGCGGTCTGGGTCAGCAATTCGTTCATGCCCTTCTGTCCGGCACCGCTGGAGCACTGGTAGGTGCTCACGATGATGCGGCGAATCGGGGACAGTTTGTACAGCGGATTCAGAGCGACGAGCATAATGATGGTCGTGCAGTTCGGATTCGCAATGATGCCCTTGTGCTGGAAGGCGTCTTCAGGATTGATTTCCGGAACCACCAGCGGCACATCGGGAACCATGCGGAACGCCGACGAATTGTCAATCATCACGGCACCGCTTTCCACGCACGCCTTTGCAAAATCCTTCGAACGACTCGCACCTGCACTGAACAGCGCAATGTCAATCCCTTTGAACGAATCGTTGGTCATTTCCTCCACGGGAATCTTCTCGCCCTTGAACTCCAACTGTTTTCCAACGGAACGTGCCGACGCGAGCAAACGCAAACTCTTCACAGGAAAGTTGCGCTTCTCCAACGTCTTCAGCATTTCAAGACCGACTGCGCCCGTCGCACCCGCGACCGCTACATTGTACATCTTGCTCATCAAAACACTCCTATGTCTGAACTTCTGTCGTATGGCTGCATTTCTGTTGTCAGCATTGCTGACGAAGGAAACAATCATAAATTATATAATATAAATCCCTTCTCTCTTCCTCGCAACACAGTTCCTGTAATTTTTTCAGGAGGGGCTAGTGGTTAGTGGTTAGTGGCTAGTGGCTAGTGGCTAGTGGCTAGTGGCTAGTGGCTAGTGGCTAGTGGCTAGTGGCTAGTGGCTAGTGGCTAGTGGCTAGTGGCTAGTGG
>JAFRLI010000194.1 GCA_017431255.1 Victivallales bacterium | reverse complement strand
AGGTCTGTGTATTCTGTGTGTTCTGTGGACTCAAAAATGAGTTTTGCAACTACCTCATTTGTAAAATAGGGAACGCGAATTACATTGTAATGTTTTTGTTTTTTCTTTTTTCCAGAGTTGCAGAGCGATGCCAAAGATACTGATAGTTTGTAAAACGAACCGTTCGGCGAGTCCGATGGCGGCGGCGTATTTGCAGGCGAAGACGCGCGAAGCGGGATTGAACGAGTATGAGTTCTGTTCGGCGGGATTGCGGGTTTCGCGTGCAGATTCCGTGAGCCAGGGAGCCAGGGAGATCTTGGCGGGGATGGGGCTTCGTCCGCTCCAGATCGGTTCGCAGTTGCTGTCGTACAAACTGGTCCGTAATGCCGACCTCGTGGTTTGCCTGACGAAAGAGGTTTTGCAGAGCGTGGCGTCGGAATACAAGTTTGCTGCTGGAAAGACAATTCTTTTGCAGTCGATGACTGGTCAAACCAGAGACATTTTTGAACCTAAAGGCGCCAGTGTGGAACTCAATCGGCAGTGTTTTGAAATGATGAAACCCGATTTGGACACCATGTTGCGCCGCTTTGGTTAATTTCCCTAACGAACCCAAACTAAAACTCTCATGAAACTCCAAAAATTCCTTCTTGCAACCACCCTCACCGCCTGTGGCGCACTTCTCGCTCAGGACGCTCCCAAACCCGCCGCCGCGCCAGCCGCACAGCCACAGGTTGCGCCCGCTGCGCCCGCCGCGAAGCCGCCCATCTCTCTGGGAAAGCCTGGCATTTCGCAACAACGTCCTCCGCGCCCCTCCAACCGCCCCCCGACGCCACCTCTGCGCCCGCAGTTTGACGAGGACAAGGACGGCAAACTCAACGAACAAGAGCAGGAGGCATTCCTGAACGCCCGCCGCGACTTCATTGAAAAGCGCTTCAACGAAACCGTTACCCGCGCCCAAAGGGCCCGCGAGACCCAGTTGCGCCAGTTGGAAATGGAGAAACGCCGTCTGCAGCAGGACAACAGCATCCATCCGAAGCCCGTGATGCCGCCGCGCTCCGTGCGACCCACCACAAAGCCCGGTGTGCCCCATACCCATCCCACGCATGCAAATCCTCTGGTGCCCGCCAACGAGAAACCGGCGGAAAAACCGGCGGAAAAACCGGCGGAAAAACCGGCACCCGCCACAAAATAGGGCAAAGGCATTTGCAGAAAAGGTTTTGAGGCAGTATATTAATCAACCTGTCTTTACGGACAGTGCGCTCTCGTAGGGAAACCTGCGGGATTCTCCCGTCACTTGAGGCGTGGGAACAGAGTTTTAGGCGCACGACAGTGAAATCCGAAGGACGAGCCAAAGGAAAAAGACCATGGCAGATGCAGCAAAGAAAAGCGTAAAAGGACCGAAGCACACCATGTGCCGCCGCGTTGGGTATTGCCTGTGGGGCAAAGCCAACTGCCCGACCAACAGCCGCACGGTCAAAGACAAGAACGGAAACGACACCCAGTCCAAGGACCGCACCTACCCTGCCGGACAGCATGGACCCACCAAGCGCCGCGGCAAGCTCTCCACCTACGGCGAACTCCTTCTCGAAAAGCAGAAGTTGCGCACCTACTATAATGTCAGCGAAAAGCAACTCCGCTTCCTCTATGAGGCCGCCAAGAAGGGCCAGGGCGTCACGGGTGACCGCCTCAACGCCGCTCTCGAAATGCGCCTCATGACCGTTGTCTACCGCTCCGGTCTGACCCCCACCATCTTCGCCGCCCGCCAGGCCGTCTCCCATGGACATATCCTCGTCGACGGCAAGGTCGTTGACCGCGCCAGTTACCGCGTCAAGGCCGGGCAGGTCATCTCCATCAGCGAAACCCGTTCCCCCATCATCGCGGCCATCGCCAAGGACAACGACGTCCCCGTCCCCTCCTTCATGGGACGCGAAAAGGGTGACATCAAGGTTACCATCCTCCATGAACCCCAGCCCGAAGAAATCGTG
Source organism: Victivallales bacterium (assembly GCA_017431255.1). GTDB lineage: Bacteria > Verrucomicrobiota > Lentisphaeria > Oligosphaerales > Oligosphaeraceae > RGIG2581. The sequence goes on along the minus strand of JAFRLI010000194.1, from coordinate 27,024 downwards.
AACAATATCGACGTCACCAAGGTCGTCGAATTCTACGCACGTTAATCGACAGAGGTTCTTCTCTTCACGAGGCGGTTGGCCTGGGTCTCTCTTCCCCATGCCAGCCGCTTTGTTTTTCTCTAGGTTCTCTAGGTTCTAGAGGTTCTAGAGGTTCTAGAGGTTCTAGAGATTTCCTTTCAGTGTCAGGAGTCTGCGATGAAACGAGTTCTGTTGCCCCTGCTGTTGTGTGTGGTATGTTTTGCGGCGAAGAAAGAGCCTGCAATGGCGCTGGATGAGTTCATTCAGCAGCGTGGCGGGCGTCTGTTTGACACGCAGCAGAAACAGTTGCTGCTGACGTTCCAGTCGCGGAAGTTGTACTGGAACACGGAGGACAAGCGACAGATTCGGTATGACGCGAAGCAGTCAGACGAGCCGTTCACGTTTGGTGGATTGCAGATTACGGAAGCAGTGTTCCAGTTTAGCGAGAAGTTCAAGCTCTCCTCGATTCAGATTTCGATTTACAACCGTGGGGATTGCGGGGAGTGGCCTGTGGACCAGTTTGAGAATGCGGTGCAGACCCTGCAAGGGTGCCTGGGACGCATCAGCAAGGACCGTGCCCCCGAGACCAGTTCGCGGCGCATTCAGAACGCCAAGATTTCCCAGATGTTGTGGCATTCTTCGGGTTACGATGTGGCGTTGCGCTGGTCGCGTAACAAGGATGTCACCGAGTACATCAACATCCAGTTTGCAGGGCGCAAGGAAATCGGGGCTCTTGGGGACGATATGAAGACGGACGTCTCGAAGGACCGCCTTCCCCATCGCGTCGAAAAGGCGCATGGCGGGGACCGCTGGATTCCCGTCCCGATGGTGAATCAGGGACAGAAAGGCTACTGCATGGACGCCGTCATGGAGCGTTTCATGCGCTACTACAACTCCTCCGTGGACCAGCACATCATCGCGCAAATTGCACAGTCCGACCCGACTTACGGTACGGATATGGGGGCAGCCATCGAGGTCCTCAAGAAAAACTCCGCAAAACTCAAAATCAAAATCCGCGAGGTCTACCAGGACGATGCCTTCCGCGATGTGCCGAAACTCCGCAAGTTCGTACACAACTACAATCTGAGGGCGAAGAAGGCAAACGCGAATGTGGTGGATGAAGAATCCCTCAAGGGGAACATCGAACTGGCAGCAGTCATCGGTGCTATGGACCCCGCAGTCTTCACGCAGGTTCGCCAGAAGCGCCGTCCAGGCCCCGAAAGTTTCTTCGGGACGGTCAAGGAAAGCATTGACAAGGGAATCCCCCTTCTTTGGTCCGTCGTTCTTTTCCCCGACGAACAGGCCAAGCAGCAGAACGGGTTCCACGCCCGTATCATCAACGGCTACAACGAAAGAAAAGGCGAAATCATTTTCACGGATTCCTGGGGCCCTGGCCACGAGAAGAAATCCATGAAGACCGAAGAAGCCTGGGCCACAACGATGGCCATCTATAGCGTCACCCCGAGACAATAATATGAGTAGCAAATCCCCCCGATACACCGTCGGCATCGACCTGGGTACCACGAATACGGTCCTGGCCTACGTCGATCACAAAAGCAAATCCCTGGTTCCGCAGGTTCTGAACATCCCGCAGGTGGTGGCACCTGGCGAGACGCAGGCCCTCCCTGCCCTCCCCTCGTTCCTGTACCTTCCCCTCCCAGGAGAAACCGCCAACGGCCTTCTCAGCCTCCCTTGGGACGACGCCGAGCCCACCGCCGTCATCGGAACCTACGCACGCCAGCGCGCCGCAGAGGCACCTTCCCGCGTCGTTTTCTCCTCCAAGTCCTGGCTTTGCAGCGACCGTATCGACCGCCATGCCCCCTGCCTTCCCATCGACACGGGCGAGGACGAAAACGTCCCCCGCATCTCCCCCGTCGAGGCCGCGCGCCTCATTCTGGAACACCTCAAGCACGCCTGGAACCATCTCGTCGCCCAGTACAGCGAAGCTCTGCGCCTCGAACACCAGGACGTCGTCATCACCGTTCCTGCGTCCTTTGACGCCGTGGCGCGCAACCTTACCGTCGAGGCCGCGCAGGCCGCCGGACTCACCTTCACCCTTCTGGAAGAACCCCAGGCCGCGTTCTATGCCTGGCTTGCCGACAATGACAAGTCCTGGCGAAACCACGTCGGCGATGGCGATTCCGTCCTCGTTTGCGACATCGGCGGCGGCACCAGCGACTTCTCCCTCATCGCCGTCACGGGAGATGGCGGCGATCTCTCCCTCCAAAGGCTCGCCGTCGGCGAACATACCCTTCTCGGCGGGGACAATATGGACCTGACCCTCGCCATGAATGTCTCCCGTAAACTTGCCACCGAAAAGAAACTCCAACTTTCTTCACGGCAATTCACGGCGTTGACGCACGCCTGCCGCCAAGCCAAGGAGGCCATCGGCAGTGGCGCGACCGAGGCGCAGCCCCTCACCATCCTGGGACGCGGCAGCGGTCTCGTCGGCGGCACCATCTCCACTACCCTCTCTGGCGAAGAATTGCGCGAGTTCCTGCTCGAAGGCTTCTTCCCGAACTGCCCGATAGACACGCAGCCCGCCGCCATGCGCAGTGCTGGCTTCCGCACGATGGCACTGGACTACGCCGCAGACCCCGCATTTACCCATCACCTCGCGCAATTCCTGAGCCGTCACAGTTTCAAGGACAGCGACGGACACCCCATCCTGCCAGGTCTCGTTCTGTTCAACGGCGGCGTCACGAAAGCCCCCCTCTTCCGCGACCGCCTCATACAAATCCTGACGGCCTGGCGCGGCGACGGCACCTCTCCTCTCGTCCTCCAGCAGGACGACACCGACCTCGCGGTGGCGCGTGGCGCGGCCTGGTTTGCGCACATTCGCCAATGCGGCGGTCTTCGCATCAAGGCGGGTTCCGCGCGTTCCTACTACATTGGAATCGCCTCCCCCATGCCCTCCATCCCCGGTTTCGAACCGCCTGTGGACGCGCTTTGCGTCGTCCCTCACGGCATGGAAGAGGGAACCGAACTGGAAATACAAGAAAAGGGCCTCGCGCTCTTCATCGGCGAATCTTCCGATTTCCGTTTCTTCTCCAGCACCACGCGACTCGACGACCGCGCCGGACAGCGCCTCCGGGACATTTCCCCTGGGATGCTGGACGAACTCCCCACCCTCACCGTCACACTCCCCGCAGATGAGGAGCGCGGCGAACATGCTGGCACCCTCATCCCCGTCACCCTTCGCGCCGTTCTCACCGACATCGGTACCCTCCAACTCTGGTGCGAAGACGGCAGCGGTCGCAAATGGAAACTCGAGTTTGAACTGCGCGGCAACGAAGCGGCTTCTTGATATGACACCACTCCACCTCCCACTCTCCATAGAAGCGGTTCGTTCCCTGGCGTTGGGCGACAATGTCCTCCTCACGGGAACCATTTTCACCGCACGCGACGTAGCGCACAAGTACCTCGCGGGGACTCCCGACGCAACACGCGTCCCCGACCTGACGGGCGCCGTTCTCTACCACTGCGGTCCCGTCATCGTGCGCGAGGGCGACGGCTGGCGCGTCACTGCTGCCGGTCCCACCACCTCCATTCGCGAGGAACCCTATGAGGCGACGCTCATCGAGAAATTCGGGCTGCGGGCCATCATCGGCAAGGGCGGTATGGGAGCAAAAACGCTTGCCGCCTGCAAGCAGTTCGGTTGCGTCTACCTGACCGCCGTCGGCGGTGCGGCGCAGGTTGTCGCCAGCAGCATCCAGAAGGTCACGGGAGTGTATATGCTGGAAGAGTTTGGCGCACCCGAGGCCCTCTGGGAACTCCAGGTCGTGGAAATGCCGCTCATCGTCACGATGGACGCCCACGGAAACAGCCTCTATCGGCAGGTCCAGGAACGCTCCCAGGAAGTCTTCCGTCAATTGACCAGCTCTCTTTGAAACCACAGATGAAACGACGCTTCCAAAACCTTGCAAAGTGCCTGCTTCTGTTGGCGTGGCTTCCGCTGGCCGGTTGCCTCGAGTACAGCCAGGAACTCCATTTCCATTCGGATTCCACGCTCACCGTCCAGTACGCTTTCCGTTACCGTGACCAGGATGAGCGAACCATTCGTACCGTCATTGCCTTCCTGCAAAAGCGCTTTGCCGAACTTCCGCCCGAAGCCGCTCCATCCAAAACAGAGGAAGCGCCCTCCCTAGACCCCAAGTTCCACGAACTCACCGAGGCCATTCAGCGGCTTCGCAACCGCACCGAAATCCCCAAAATCCCCTTTGACAAAATCCCAAAGGCACATGCATTCCTTTTCCTCGAAGAACCCGCCGTCCAGGAGTATTTCCGCCGCGAAAATGTCGACCTCCGCCTCTACCGCAAAACCAGGAAAGACGGCTGGACAACGGTCGAAATCATCGTCCTGGCCCGCAAGCCCGCCGAGGCACTTGCCAGCGGTCTCTTCGGCCCTTTCACTTTCGAGAAAAACGACGGTCATACCACCGTGACGCTCCCCATGCCCGCCACCGAACTGGCGTTGTCACCGGAGAATCCCATCGCCTGGTTTGCCAAAGAGCTTACCGCTCGCTTCTCTGTCACCGCGCCGCTTCCCATCCTTCAAACCAACGGCACGCTTGAGGACAAAACCGCCTCCTGGAACCTCCCGTTCGACGGCGAGCCTTCCCTCCTGCACCCACCACGCGAACTCCGCGTGCAATGGTAGTTTTGCAATGCCAGCCACCCCTCCATCCGTTTCAGGACTGAGCACCTCTGAAGTGCTGGAAAGCCGCCGTCTCCATGGTTCGAATCTCCTGACGCAACTGCCCCCTACTCCGCTCTGGAAACGGTTCCTGCTGGGTTTTCGTGATCCAATGCTGGTGATTCTGCTGGTGGCATTGGTCATCCAGGCGGTGCTGTTTTTGCTGGGCAAGGCGGCGTGGTTTGAACCGTTTGGCGTTTTTGTGGCGATTCTCCTGGCGAACGGCGTTGCCGCCATCAGCGAGCACATCCAGGCCGGAAAGGCTTCTGCCCTAAAGGCCGAGGCAGAAGGCAAAGAACGCGCAAAAGTCCTTCGCGACGGTTCCCTGCAAGAACTTCAGGTCCGCGATGTTGTGGTCGGTGATATCGTCTCTCTTCAGGCTGGAGACAAAATCCCCGCCGATGGCCTCGTCTGCCAGGGCGCGTTCCAGGTAGACCAGTCCGCGCTCAACGGCGAATCGGAAGAGGCCCCCAAATCCGCAGGTACTTCCTGCGACCTCCAGAACCTGATGGACCCGCACGCCGGCTTCCGGGGAACGGTCCTAGGCGGCGGCGAGGGACTCCTGCAAATCCAGGCCGTCGGGGATAAAACCCTGTTCGGTGCTCTGGCACTTGAGGTGCAGGGACACCCCCGCCCTACCCCACTGCAAGTGAAACTGACGCATCTGGCGAAGCAAATCACCCTGTTCGGATACATCGGTGCCTGCGCCATTGTGGCGGGCATTCTGGGACAGACTTTCCTCACTGGAAACCTCCCGGAATCCCTGACCGCCTGGATTCGACTGCTTCTTGACGCCATCACGGTCGCTGTCACCATTGTGGTCTGCGCAGTTCCCGAAGGCCTCCCCATGCTCACTTCCATCCTGCTCTCCTTGCAGAGCATGCGGATGATTCGCGACAATATTCTCATCCACCGCATCAACGGTCTCGAAACCGCTGGCAGCCTTTCCATCCTCTTCTGTGACAAAACAGGCACTATCACCGAAGGACGCCTCGCCGTCGCCGAACTCGCCACCGCAGACGCCACCCCCCTGCCCTCTCTCTCCTCCCTCCCAGAAGCCTTCCGCAACGACCTCGCCATCTGCCTTGGACGCAACAACAGCGCACGCGTCAGCAACGGAAACCTCATCGGCGGCAACTCCACAGACCGCGCTCTCCTCGCTTTCCTCAAAGAGAATCATTCCCTCCACGCCGAAACCCTCGATGTCTGCCACTCCCAGCCTTTCGATTCCATCCACAAATACTCCTCCCTCACCATTCGCCAAAACGGCGCCCGGCGCATTTTCCAAAAAGGCGCACCCGAAGCCCTCCTGCCGCATTGCACCCATTTTTGCGACGCTCACGGCCAAATCCATCCACTCCCCGACCAGAATGCCCTGACGGCCTATCTCGACGCTCAGGCAGCCCGTTCTTTCCGCCTTCTCGCTGCTACCGTTCAAGAGGAACATCGTCAAATCCTTCTTGCCATCATCAGCATTCGCGATAATGTGCGCCAGAGCGTCGCAGAGGCTGTCCACACAGTGCAAGGTGCAGGAATCCAGGTTGTGATGGTCACGGGCGACCGCCACGAAACCGCGAGTGCCATTGCGCGCGAGGCAGGTCTTCTCCGCGAACCCGACGACCTGGCCCTCCCCTCCGCGCAACTCGCCAATTCCAGCGATGAGGAACTCAAGGCACTTCTGCCGCGTCTCCGTGTTGTTTCGCGGGCCCTTCCTGGGGACAAGAGCCGCCTCGTTCGCCTGGCGCAGGAACTCTCCTATGTCGTGGGCATGACGGGCGACGGTGTCAACGATGCTCCTGCCCTCCGCAAGGCGGATGTCGGGTTTGCGATGGGCAGCGGAACCGAAGTCGCAAAAGAGGCAGGGGATATCACGATTCTTGACGATAACTTTGCATCCATTTCCAAGGCAATTCTTTATGGGCGCACAATGTTCAAGAGCATCCGCAAGTTCCTGGTGTTTCAACTCACCGTCAATGTCGCGGCGGTTCTGGTTTGTTTTTTGGGTCCCCTCTTTGGGCAGCGCGTGGTATTGACCGTGATCCAGTTGCTTCTGGTGAACTTGGCGATGGACACATTGGCCGCGATTGCCTTTGGCAGCGAACCGGCCTTGCCCGAGTTCATGAAGGAGAAGCCTGTTCCGCGCGAGGCGGGGATGGTCACCGGGGAGATGTTTCAACAGATTCTCGTCTCTTCGTTCTACATCACCGCAGTTTGCCTGGCACTGCTGTTCTGTCCGTTTGTGCAGAATTGGTTCACTCTGCCCCGCGCCGTCCTCGCGCACGCCGTGGATTCCCCTGCATACGCCTCCGCACTCGAAATGTTCCACCGTTCTATGGTCTTCGCAACCTTCATGATGGCAATTGCCTGCAACGGGTTCAATGCTCGCGCCATGAACCGAAACCCCTTCGCCGGCCTCTCTCAGAACCGAAACTTCCTCCTCGTGATGGCGACCATTTTCCTGATGCAATTTCTCTTCATCACCTTCGGCGGCGAATTCCTCCAAGTCGAGCCTCTTCCTCTCAGAGATTGGCTCCTTTGCGCACTCCTCGCCCTCCTCGTCATTCCCGTCGCCACCGTAACAACGGCGTTCCGCCGTTGATAGTGCCTCTCCTTCGGTTTGCCGCCCGTAGCCGCGCTGTTTCGCAAAAAACAGAGCAGGGTGGGCAGGGTAGGGCAGGGGGGCTTTTTCGCGCGTCTGCGCGTATTTTTGCGGGTTTTACAGAGCCGCATGTCTGCATGGCTCCAGTTTATAAAACAGTGACAGGGCCTGCTACACGAAACGGCGTGCAACAGACCCTGTCCAGGCACTCGGGCGCACCAGGCCCGTGACCCTAGGGAACCATTCCCTAACTTTAAGGCAGTTCGACAGCGAAGGCGTGGATCGGTCGGATCTGCGCCTTGATGGCTGCCACGGTTGCCTCAGGGACCGTCTTGTTGGTAATCAAAATCGCGAGCGCTCGCTTCCCTTCGGGGTCGCGTGGCGCATGAATGTCATCGATGTTGAGGTTGGCACCGGCGGCGAGGCTGGTGATGGTGGCCAGCACGCCAGGGCGGTCTTCGTATTCCGCCAGAACGGCATTGCCCGACGGGATGAAGTAGAGGTTGTTGAAGTCATTGATGCGGCTGACGAGGAGGTTGTTCTCCGTGATGGTACCGCGGATGGAGGCTTTGCGGCCACCTGCTTCGAGGTCGATGGTCATGGAGTTGCCGTACTTCTTGTTCTGGTCAGGTTCGCGGATTTCGACGCTGATGCCCTTCTCGTCCAGGTAGGCCTGGGCCTCGTTGGGGCTCATGCCGGCCTCGAAATGGTCGTCCAGGGCGGCCACAATCGGCGGGAGGAACCATTTGCCGAACTGCGTCAACTCGCCGTAGAAACTGCATTTGATCTGGCGGACAGTCGTCGAGCGGCCCAGCATTCCACGTGCCAGGATGGCCAGGCGGTTCGCCAGTTTCTGGTAGTCTGCATTCAGACCATCGGGAAGGTCCTTGTTGACGATGTAGCGCGTCACGCCGCTCTCGAAGTATTCGATGATTTGCTCGCCGGCGCGTTTGGCGGCGTTGAAGTTGGCTTCCTTGGTGTTGGCGCCGAGGTGGGGCAGCATCACGTCCGCAATGTCCGCAATGCTCTTCGCGCCGGCTTCGTCCTTCGGATAGACATCGTTGCAGTAGACCAGTTTCTTCGCGGCCTTCGCTTCCCGCAAATCCTTTTCGTTGACGATTCCCGCGCGGGCGCAGTTAATAATCATCGTGCCGTCCTTCACCAGGCTCAGCAACTTCGCATTGACCATTCCGCGCGTCTCCTCGTTCTCGGGGATGTGCAGCGTGATGATGTCCGATTGCGAGAAGATGTCCTCGATGGAGACCAGTTTCACGCCCAGTTCCTCTGCCTTTGAGGCGGAAACGAACGGGTCGAAGCCCAGGAACTTCATCTCAAAACCGGCCAGGCGTTTCACCACCAGCTGGCCAATGTGGCCCAGGCCGACGATGCCCAGCGTCTTCCCCGTCAATTCACGGCCTAGGAACTTCTTCTTTTCCCAGCCGCCGGCACGGGTGCTCACATCGCCGGGAACCACGTAACGATAAGCCGCCAGCGCCAGGGCAACCACCTCTTCGGCAACGCCGTTCGAGTTCGCACCGGGCGTGTTCATCACGTCAACACCCTTCTTGCGGGCGTACTTGATGTCAATCGTATTGTAACCCGCCCCTGCGCGCACGATGGTGCGGAGGTTGGGCAACGCATCGATGATTTCAGGAGAGACGATTTCAGAACGTACGATAAGTGCTTCGGCATCAGAGTTTTGAGAGATCAAAGTCTGGATGTCGGTTTCGCTGTCCTGCACAACGTCATAGCCGTGCTTCTTCAGAACCTCACTGGCAACTTTGTCCAGTTTCGTCGGAATCAGTACTTTCTTCATGGTCTTTGCCTTTGGATGAAATGCTGCCCCTTTGACAGCACAACTATTAATATATTGTTTCCTACCTCAATTGTAAAGTAGTTACCCCTCAAATTCCTGCCTATTTGCTGAAAAAAGGGAGATTCTGACACAAATTGGCAGGGGAATGGGGATTAACGGCTCCAGACGGTTGGGAGCGGGGCGGTTTGGCTGGCGACAAAGAGGCCGACATCGCTACGCTCCATTTTGTTCAAGGTTTCCTGGGCCGCGTGGCGGGCCAGTTCGGGCGTGTTGCATTCGGCGGACAGATGCGCCAGGATGATGTTCCGCGTGGAATCTTTCACCGTGTGGCGCAGCAGGTCCTGGGTTGCTTCGTTGCAGAGGTGTCCTTGGCGTCCCATGATGCGCTGCTTCAGGTTCCAGGGACGGCTGGATTGCTCCAGCATTCGCAAATCGTGGTTGCTCTCCACCACCATCATGTCGCAGTTGTCCAGTTCGTATTCCAGGCAACTGCTGATGAACCCGATATCCGTCGCCACTGCGATTTTGACACCGTGGCAGCAGATGATGAATCCGACGGGGTCGCAGGCGTCGTGTGGGATGGGGAAGGGGTCGATGTCAAAGCAACTGATGTCAAACGGACTGCCTGGCGTGAAGGTGGCGAACTGCCGCAGGCGCGAATCGGTTCCTCGCAGGACGGTGGCGCATTTTGGGGTGGCGTAGACGGGGACATCCAGGGCTTCGGCGCAGACACGGAGGCCGTTGACGTGGTCCGTGTGCTCGTGGGTGACCAGGATGGCGTGCACGCGCATGCCAGACATGCCCGCTTGCAATAGGCGCGACTTGGTTTCGCGGCAACTGAATCCCGCGTCAATCATAATCGCTTCGCGTCCGCAGTGCACCAGTGTGCAATTTCCCTTGCTACCGCTTCCCAGGACGGTCACGCCTATCTTATCCGCAGCGGGGAGTTGTTGTGTGTTCTTTTCCATTTCCCCGAACCTACACCAATTTAGCCACTTCCAGCACTTGCTGGGCGACGTTCTCGCTGGCGCGACGGTCACCACCTAGTTTTTCCACGCAGTCGCGAATCCCCTCCATCACGAGGGAACGCCGTGCCCCGCCTGGCAGTATCGCCATCGTTGCCTGCGCAAGTGCCTCTGGCGTCGCGTCATCTTGCAGTTTTTCCTCAAAGACCGTCTTGCCGGTGACGAGGTTTGCAATCGTGATGCTGGGCAATTTGACGAGCCGTTTCGCAATCTGCCAGTTCAGCCATCCCATCTTGTACGATACTGCCACGGGCATTCCCAAGATGGCGGCTTCGACCGTTACCGTCCCGGACGCCGCCATTCCCGCCGCGCCCAGTGCCATCTCTTCCCGTGCATATCCCACGCATAACGACAGGCTGCTCCGCAGCGTCTGCGGCAAATCCATCCCGTTGATGATTTCCTCCGCCTGGAACAGGTTCTTTTCCCGAGCCAGCGGCAGATGAAAGTGCAACAGCGGATTCTGTTCCTGCATCAATACCGCCGCTTTCAGAAACACTGGCAGTAACCGCTGGATTTCTCCCGTCCGAGAACCCGGCAAAAGCACAACTCGATTCGGGTCACGCTCCTCCGTGCGACGATAGGTCGACAGCACTTCCAGCAACGGATGCCCGACGAAGCGCGCGTCCAGACCGCTCCCTTCGTACACCTTCGGTTCAAACGGGAAGATGCACAGCATGCGGTCCACGCAGGCCGCAAGACGTGGAATGCGGCCCTTTTTCCAAGCCCAAACTTGCGGCGATATGAACCACACCACGGGAATCCCCAACTTGTGCAGTTTCTCCGCCAGCCGCAGATTGAAGCCAGGATAGTCAATGAGCACCACGGCATCGGGACGCTCTTTCTTCGCGCGGGAGGCTATCTCCTTCAGCAGGCGCAGAAAAAACGGCAGTTTCTTCAAGACTTCGATGAAACCGACAATCCCCAGTTCGGTGGAATCCACGAAGCAATCAACCCCCATCTGACGCATCTGGATGCCTCCCATCCCCCGTATGGACAATTCGGGACGCTGTCGCCGCAGCTCCTGCGCCAGTTCCGCCCCGTAGGCGTCTCCCGAGGATTCCCCCGCGATAATCCAGATGGTTTCCGCCATTTTCCCGCGCCCCGTATTAGGCATTCAGCCCTTTGATTTTAATTTCCTCGTCCTCGGCCCAGTTCTGAATCTGCGAGAGCAATGCCTGGCAGTTTCTGGTACGCATGTCCAGACGCGGAATCGTGCAGTTGCGCAAAATCTGTTGCAGCCGCGGGTGGTCAAACAATTCGGGAGCCTCCAGCATCATCGGCTTCGTCTCATGGTCCAGATTGTACTTGGCGGCTTGACGGGTCTGCCTGGCAGTCAAGGTCTCTTGCGGCTGAGGCAACGACTTGCCACCGAAGAAAATCCCCAAGGTCACGCCCAGCGCGAACATGTCCGAAGCCTCCGTCACCGATTCCTTGCAAATCTGCTCCGGCGAAAGATACCCGCCAGTCCCTGTCACCGCTTTGGGTTTGAATCCGCTCAGAACGGATACCCCGAAGTCAATCAGTTTGATGCGCCCGTTGGTCAGCATGAAGTTCGAGGGCTTCAAGTCCAGGTGCACCAGACGGTGCGTATGCATGAAACTCAATGCCAGAATCGCCTGCACCATCGCCGTCAACTTCTCTTCGAACGACAGTCGTTTGCAGAGCACTTTGTCCGCCATGTCATGGCCCGATAGCCGTTCCATAATCAAATCATAGCCGACTTCCAGACCAAACGACCTCACCTTGCGCAAGGCGTAGATGTGGACGACCGGCTGCTCGCCGTCAGCATAGAAGATTCGGGAAATGTTGTATTCGTTGGTCAAATGGCGGACTTTTGTGCTGTAGGAGACGTTCTCCAGTTTCTCTTCCTGGGCCCGTGTGGTGGAATCTCCGATGAACTTGTTCAACCCGTTGCGAATGGCCTTGATGCAGACTTCCTGCCCCCCGATGTGGCTCAGGTACAAGACACTTTCGGCACCGCGCGCCATTTGGGACTCCAATTTATACGATTCCGTCTGCGCCAGTTTCTTGATTTCCGAGTGGTTGACGGGCTTCGGAATGTCCAAATATTTGCGCCGGGACAGTGTGTCTGACGCCGCCCCGTTCAAGTGCGGTGCCAGGGTCTGCCCTGCCTTTCCTTCCTTGAGGCGCTTGCGGTACTCCGTCAAATCCGAGGTTTCATCGTTGCTGCCAAACGAACCTGGCTTCTTTTGCGACGAAGAAGCGGGTGGATTCGCCTCTGCCGCGATTGCCTGGGTATCCTCTGATGTTTGCGAAACGGAGGGCTGTGCGTTTGGTTCGTCGCTTGTTTTGGGCTCCGAAATCTCTTTATCATAAAAAGGATGCGCATCTGCTACAGGAGGCTCTTCCTTTGGGGCCTCCTGGCGTCCCGCAAGTTGGGCCAGTTGTGCAGAACTGAGGTAGACACGACCCCCTGAACCGTCTGCTTTCTTTTGATTATTTTTCTCAAAATCGCTCATATACAGAATCTCAATCGTTCAGATTTTAAGGTCAATCCGTTGTTTCCTTCCCAATTTTTGACCTTACAATTTCCCGATTCGCTTGAGGGTCTCCAGAATGTCTTCCTTGACGCCGCGCTGGCGGATGACCCGCTTTGCTTCGTCTTCCAAATTGACCTTGAGCGGTGTGAGTTCCACATTCTGGTCAATGGTTTTCCGTACGCGTTCCTGGTGGATTTCCTCGCTGTTTTTCTTGAAACTTTCCAGCTGTTCCGCGGGTTTCCCGGAGTACAAAATCGATACTGTGACATGAGGTTTCACGAGGTCGGGATTCTCCACGACGCTCCCCACGGCGCGAAGGTTCAACGTGCTGAAATAGGATACGATGTTGTACATCAGCGTGGCGTCTCCGTCTTTTGGAACCTCCAGCAGGAACATCGCCTCAATGGCAGTCTCCGGCTCCAACAGCAGCGGATTGTGGTGCTCTTCCAGTTGCTTTCCAAAGTCGGACGCCGCCTTTGCGTTGCGCTTCTCAATGGCCTTTTCGCGTTCTTCCCCTTTCAAATCTTCGTCGATTTCATACTTCGAAGGTTTGTATTCGTAGTCGAAACTGGTGAAATGGTTGAAATATGGTTTTGCGAGCCATTCGTTGAAGTCCTCGTAGTCCGTATGACCATCCAGAAGACGATGGATTTCGTTCTTGTTCGGAATGTCCAGAAACTCCTTCAGCGATTCAATGAGCATGTTGTTGAACTCGTCTTCCGAAAGCCGTTGTTCAAACTTGACTTTGTTGCTAAAAAGGACGATGTTCCCCGTGTTCCCTTTGTCGATTGCCTTTGCCAGTGGTCCGCTCAGGAATGCAATGGTGTTATCGACGTATTCGCTGCTTTCCAGTTGCTCATACGGCAGCACAAATGCAAAGAACGTCTTGTTGGACTTGTCAATGTCATTTTGCTCCGAAATGTCTTCCAGCAGTCCTGTCGTGATTCCATTTCCCGTGCCGCCGCCCGTGGAACTGAACACCTTCTCTCCACGGATTTTCCCTAGCAAATCCCTGCGGACCGACTGATACGCGTCGTGTCCAATCTGCGGGTCCTTCCGGGAACCGCGGAACTGCCCACGCTCCGAACGTACGGTCGCGAGTATGCGCTCTTTCCCACCTGGAACCTTGTTCAATTCCGATTCCGATACGTTCACCAGAATCGCCTGGCTGTCCAATTTCGCAGCCAACTTTGACCCGGCACCACCAATTCCAATCGTCATTTACTTGCCCTCCAAAAAGGCTGAAGGTTTCATTTTGAATGTTTCTTTGTCCAAAATCGCCCGCAAGGCTTTCCCACCATACTTCGTGATGTAGATGTTCTTGCGGTTGTGCTCATCGCGCAAATCAATGAAACACAAGGACAACAGTACCGATACCGCCGCTACTGCCGTCTGTTTCGTTCGGGTGATTCGCGCACTCTTTAAGTCGTCGAACACGTTCGTGATGTTGTACTTCAGCGACTCTCCCTCCGTCTGTGTCGCCCACAACAAAATCAGAAAGTGTATCTCTTGAAGACGAGCCACCTGCGCTTCAAATAGTTCGCGCATATCCTCTGTTTCGTCTTTCTTCACCCTGGTTTACTCCTGTCTTCCGTTCTCCGTTTCTTACAGAGATTTTATCCTTCATTTACCCCTATATATTATACTATAATTCAAAAACTTTTCAACTCTCTTCCCCATCTTTTTTTGTTCTTTCTAATATCCTTCTTTCTTCCTGAACCCCTCCCAATTCTTCCTCAATCCTTTTATTTTTCTTCTTTTTTCCCTCTTTTTCGTATCTATTCCCAAAATCTATCTAACTAATATTCTACTTTTTTCCCTCTTTCGTTTTCCTCTCTATTTTCTTAAGATTCAACTCTTTGACCATCTTTAATTTCGTTCCGGTGCCCCCTCATCCTTTCTCATTTTCCACCCCCAAATCCCCTTGGGCAAGTGTGTGTAGTGTAGTAGAGTGCAGTGTAGATAAGTAAAGTGTAGTATAGTTTAGTAGAATGTAGTGCAATTCTATAACGGACCGCCCTGAAACAAGAATACACATTTGGGAGAATATGCGCTGTAAGCGGTTGCAATAACAATAGATGTGGATGACAGAAAGAAAAAGGACGGAATGGACTGGGGGACAATCCAAACCGTCCTAATGGTCAATGTAAACTGACAATAATGTCCCAACAAGGCGTGAGTTTAGCCAAATCGAATTGATACGGGAATTGTGCAGACAGTGTTCTTAGACCGATGTAATATTGTTAAAGATAATTGCAAAACACTTTTGAAGTCCACAGAACACACAGAATATAAAGATTGCAATCAGCTGCTTCGAGGAGGCTTGCACATTATATTTTATATCAGGTGTTTGGCCAATTGAGTTGAGCGGACAAACAGGTCTGTGTATTCTGTGTGTTCTGTGGACTCAAAAATGAGTTTTGCAACTACCTCGTTAGCAAAAAGTCACGGCGTCGTCGCGGTAACGGGTTCTTGGTGTTGGAAATTGAGCGGGCCAGCCGATGGCCACAGCGGCCACAGGAATTCTATTAGGTTCAAGAGAAAGGATTTGTTGAATCCCTTGAACACGTTCCACGCGCGGGTGAACGGCAAGCCAGCAGCCTCCTAGACCCATTTGCGTGGCGGCAATCAGAAGGTTTTCGATAGCGGCAGAGCAATCCTGCAAAGCAAAGGAAAGTTCTCCTCCGTGGGCGCGGGAAACATCGCCGCAAACTACAAAACCACAAGGGGCTTCTCCGAGAAAACCACCGTTGGGTAAAACCGAGGCAATTTTCTTTCGTATCTCCTCCGATTTTAAGACAAAGAAATGCCAGGGGTCTTTGCAGCAGGCGGAAGGAGCTGCCATCGCGGCGGAAAGCAAGGCGTGAATCTGTTCGTCACTAACGGGACGCAATTGGTATTTTCGCACGCTGCGACGCGTCAGAAGGGGCTGTATCCTGTCATCCAAGGAACCCTGAGGCAATGAGGTTTCGCCGCGTATCTGGCGAATGGTGGAAGTTGTAGATTTTCCAGGAATGAAGGGGATGAAGCGGAAACGGGCACCTGCGGACTTCAAGACGGCGTATTCTTCGCGGTCCAGGGTGTCTTCGGTATAATCGCCGCCTTTTACGTAAATATCGGGTGCTATGGCCTCGAAAACCTGAGTGGCGCGAACACCGTCGAAGATAACCACGGCGGAAACGCATTCCAGAGAGGCAAGAAGGAAGGCGCGGTCTTGTTCTCCGACAATCGGACGTTCCGGTCCTTTGAGTTCATGGACAGAACTGTCGCTGTTTAAGGCAATGAGTAGTCCATCTGCTTCCTGTGCAGCTTGTAGCAAGTATTCGACATGCCCACGGTGCAGCAAATCAAATACACCATTGGTGACAGCTAGAACTTTGCCGGAAGCTTTGAAGAAAGCAGCCCATTGCGCCGCTTGTTCGAGTGACATGATTTTATCCGCAGGATTATTCATGGTGCAACCTTGCTTGTGGGTTTGTTGTTGCTATCTTGTTTTTTAGTACGACGAAAATCCCATGGCGGGATTGGATTGGGTTCGACCCAGAGTCCGAGTTTTTGTCTGCGGGCCTCTGCTTCTGCACGCGCCAATTCCATATTGTCTTTCGCAAAATGCACATAGTGCCAGGCCATTCCTCGTTTCACCATTTCGAGATTCACCGCAAGGGTTCCGACAAATACATCTCCCAAAATACGCCCGTATTGGTCCTTTTTGCTGTATTCCACGCGAACTTTGCGGTTTGCGACGAGTTCCGATAGTGCATGACGACTGACCCTTCCAAAGGCCTGGTGGCTTTCTGGTGCATCAATGCCGTTCAGGCGAACACGGTGTTGTGTCTTCGACGCGTCAAGCACCGTAATGGTATCTCCGTCCGACACCTTCACCACCAGACCTTCCAGCACATCCCCGAAAGCAGTCAGGATCAGGCAAAACAAAATGGTACAAACGATACTTTTTCTCATGTACTCTCCTGTACTTCTCAAAAGAGGTAGTTGCAAAAACTCATTTTTGAGTCCACAGAATACACAGAATACACAGAAAGCCATCCGCCGCTTCGCGGCGGCTTGCACTTTGTATTTTATTTTTTATCAAGTGTTTGGCAGCGCGTAACGCGGACAAACAGGTCGTGTATTCTGTGTGTTCTGTGGACTTCAAGAGAGTTTTGCAATTACCTCAAAATAAAAAAACGCAACCCGCTCGACTCCAGATGCACCTGGAAAGCGCGGATTGCGTTGACAAAAGGGGAAATCGCCAATGATAGGATTTTGGTGAAATCCCCCTGCAAATGGAACGATATTATGCCTCGGGCTTGCGTCCTTCGAGAAGTTGCTTGGTGACCTTCGGGCGCTTGAGGAACGCGCGCAGGGTGTCGCACTGCATGTTCTGGACTTCTTCGGGCTTGAAACCCATTTCCACAAGACGCTTCTTCTGCGACTTCACGCGCTGCCGTTTGGCAGTACCGGTTTTGATGGGACGAACCTTGTTCTTGTTACGGAATGTACTGGTAGCCATGAAGATACTCCTTTCTAGGCTAAGGGAACGTTTCTATTTCACAAAAATGCAACCATTTAATATAACCCACTTTTCTCCAATTTCCAGCCCATTCCCAATAATTCTCCGCTTAATGTAACGGGAAAAACGATAGTAGACCCGAAAAAGGGAACACCGCAGATCCTCTGTCCATTCTACGCCGAAAACCACGCATAACGCGGGCGCGTTCCAGCGGACCCCCGGCCTTTGGCCGGGGGAGGCCTCCGGCCGATCAGGGAACACCGCAGGTCCTCCAGGATAATTCTACGCCGATAACCTCGCATATCGCGTTCCAGCGGACCCCCGGCCTTTGGCCGGGGGAGGCCTCCGGCCGATCAGGGAACGCCGCAGGTTCCCCTGCCCTGTTCTACGCCGAAAACCACGCATAACGCAGGCGCGTTCCAGCGGACCCCCGGCCTTTGGCCGGGGGAGGCCTCCGGCCGATGAAGGACCCATGCCTGTCCCCTAGGATAATTCTACGCCAATAACCTCGCATATCGCGGGTGCGCTCGGAACGCACCAGACGTGCCCGGCAAGGGATTCGTTCCCCCCTGAAAGCCTGAAAGGAACAATATCAAAGATTCAGGTTTCGGGCAAATGTGTAAGTTTTGGAACGCGTTCTGCGAGGTCACCGTCGTAGAGTTGTCCTGGGGGACAGGCATGGGTCCTTCATCGGCCGGAGGCCTCCCCCGGCCAAAGGCCGGGGGGCCGCTGGAGTGCGCTCGGCCGGAAGGCCGTTGTTTCTCACTTTTTTGGCAATTCTGGGAAAATTGTTGTATGGGGGTTTGCTTTAACGGGAATGGGATTTATATTTATATATTGTTTTCATGTCTATGTTTTTGTTTCTTGGATACGGAGATTCACCATGATTGAAGCATTAAAAGTCGTTCTTTACATTCTTTCCATCGGCAGCGCACTTCTGTTGATTGGTGTCATTATGCTGCAGCAGAGCAAGTCTGGTGGTGGCATGGGAGCCATTTCTGGCGGTGTTGCCGAAACCACCTTTGGCACGGAAGCAACGAATGTCTTGACCAAGGTCACGACCTGGCTTGCGGTGGTTTTCCTTGTTTCCACACTCCTCCTCGGTACCGTGATCGGACGTCTTGACAAAGACCAGACCTCCGTTGTCGAAAAACTTGCTGCGCAACAGCAGCAACAGCAGAAAATCGACGCCCCCGCCGAGACCAAGCCCGCCGAGACCAAGCCCGCCGAAGCCGAAACCAAGCCCGCCGAAGCCAAGCCCGCCGAGACCAAGCCCGCCGAGACCAAGCCCGCCGAAGCCAAGCCCGCCGAAGCCGAAACCAAGCCTGCCGAGAACAAGCCTGCGGAACCAGCCAAATAGCGCAAATCCAGCGCATTTCTTTCTGCATTTAGGCGCGGGCGTAGATTCGCCCGCGCTTTTTTATTGCCACTATTCCAAGTGACCCTGCTGCCTGGGGTCGAAGGCATCGCGAACGCCTTCTCCGATGAAGACGCCGAGGAGCATCATGCAGAAGAGGAGGAGGGAAGGATAGAGGATGAGCCACCAGGCCCAGCGTTGGCTTTGAGCCTGCTGGAGAAGTTGTCCAATGCTGGGGGTAGGGGGCGGAAGTCCGAATCCGAGATAATCGAGCATTGCGAGGGAGCCGATGACACCGACGAGGGAGAAGGGGAAGAAGGTGATGAGGGGGACAAGACCGTTGGGGAGGATGTGCCGCAGGACGAGCCGCCACGTCGGCAATCCCAGGCACATCGCAGCCTCGACAAATGGCTGTTTGCGAAGTTGAAGCATTTGCGCACGCATATAGTAGGAAATGCCAATCCAGTTGAAGAGCGCGTAGCAGAAGAGCATCAGCCAGAAGCCGGGACCGTAGATGGAACCCAGCAGAATAATGACGTACAGGAAGGGGAGGGCGCTCCAGATTTCGATGAGGCGTTGCCCTGTCAAATCCACCCAGCCCGCGTAGTATCCTTGTACGAAACCAATGATGGTTCCGACGGTGAGGGAGCAGAACACGAGAATGAGTCCGAAGGTCAGGGAAGTCCGTAAGGCGTAGAGAAGGCGTGCCAGGACATCGCGTCCTGCGTCGTCGATTCCGCACCAGTGTCCAGGGACGGGGCGGAAGGGGTATCGCACAGCCTCGCGTTCCACGGAAAAGGAGTAGGGCTTGCCGTCCAAGGAGAGGTTTTCTGTGCGGGGGGAGGAATCTGCGAAGCAATGCGTCACGGCTTCCGAGAGAGTGCGCCGTATGTCGTCAGGGAGGGAGGCGAAGGCGTCGGCGTTGCGAAGGGGGGTTTCCCGTTTGTGCGGATGAAAGAGCCATTCGCGGGATTGCGAGGTGGAATCGGCGAGGCGCAGAGTGAGGCGAACCTGCCGTGGCGCGGTTGCGCGTGCCGTGTATTCAGGGAGCGTGCAAAGCACATCGGGACGGCCGTCGTTTCCTGCACAAAGCACTTCCATCCTCGGGGCGGTTTGGTTGGCGAAGCGTGCCGCGATGGCAACTTGCAGGTCTTTGGGAATGTGCCAGAAATCGGGGAGGACGGCGGTCTTCCAGTTGGCCGGCTGCATTTCGGGAGGTCCCTGGAATCGCTTGAGCGCGAGGGATTGGTCAACGCTGATGCCCGCCACTTGGGGAATGGGAACCAGGCGGCAGATCACGCGCAGATGTTCCCGCAGGGAATCTTCCTGGATGATTTCGTTCGGTCCCGTTGGCAGCAGGGGCCAGAGCATCCAGGACTTGCCCGAGGCGAAAGGTTCCTGTTTTTTCAGGGCGCGGTAATCGGTGCGAGTCTGGAGGCCGCTACCCGTGAAGGTGGTTTCGGGATAGTAGCGGAACACGGGAAAGTAGAACCGTCCTTCGTGCCGCACCAGCAGGGGAGAACTGTTGCACAGCAACTCCGAAAACAAACTGATGCCGTACATTCCCACCAGGCACAAGAACGAATACCAGGCACGGCGTTGTGACCGAAACCTGCGAAACCGCTTGAGCGTGATGGGATTGAAACGAAACAACTCGGTCTCCAGATGACTCTTGCGATTCCTTCTATTTTTTCCCTTTGGACGCAGCGACAACAATGCCGCTCAACGCAAGCAGCGCCATGACGTTGGGCAGAACCATCAACTGGTTGAAGAGGTCGGTGAGTTCCCAGACCATGTCGTTCGAGAGGATGGACCCCAGGAAGATGAACCCAACCGATATCACCGAATAGATGCCAACCACAATTTTGCGATTCCCAAACAGCCATACGGCATTGATTTTACCAAACATGTTCCAACTCAAAATCGTCGAATACGCAAAGAACAACAGGCAGATGGCAACAAAAATGTTCCCGAACTTGTCGCCAAACACCATGGCAAACGATTTCTGCACCATGTTCGTCTTCTGGATTCCAGACGCCACAATGGCGGCCTTGACGGCTTCCGCAGAATCCAGTGCCTGGCTCTGGGCCGCAACGGGATCTGCCGGAGAAACCTGCTGGACAACGCTGGCTTGGGCGAGTGCGCCACGTGCCGTTTTGGCAATTTCCCCGTCCTTCGCATAGAGCATGGTGATGACAACCAGTGCGGTCATGGTCAGGACCACAAAGGTGTCGATGAAAACACCAACCATTGCGACCACGCCCTGGTCGTGCGGCTTGTCCACTTTTGCCATGGCGTGCGCGTGCGGGGTGGAACCCATACCGGCTTCGTTGGAGAACAGTCCTCGCTTGGCACCCTGGCTGATGGCAATCTTGATGGCGGCACCGAGGCTACCGCCGATAATCGCAGATGGTTGGAAGGCATACTTGAAAATCATGCCGATGGCTTCTGGAACGGCGGTGATGTTGAGGAGCAGCACAATCAATCCTCCAATCAGATACAGAATCGCCATCAAGGGCACGAGTTTCTCCGTCACGGCCGCCAGACGCTGCACCCCTCCTAGGAACACGACGACCGAGAACAATGCTACCACGACACCGACGCCCCAGCCAGGAACCCCAAAGGCGTTCGTGCAGGTTTCCGCAATGGAGTTCGACTGCACCATGCAACCCATGAAGCCCAACGCCAGAATGATGGCAAAGGCAAAGCAGCCGCCCAGGAACTTTCCGAAATTGGAGACATTCCCGTCAAACGCACGTTCGATGTAGTAGACAGGTCCGCCGTGGATGCTGCCGTCCTGCGTTTTGACGCGCGTCTCCTGCGCTAGAACCGCTTCCGCGTAGATGGTCGCCATCCCGAAAAATGCGATAATCCACATCCAGAAAATCGCACCGGGACCGCCCAGCAAAATCGCACCCGAGGCACCGACGATGTTGCCCGTCCCAACCTGCGCCGCGACTGCCGTCGCCAGCGCCTGGAACGAACTCATGCCACCGCCTTGATTCCCGCCACGCAAACTGAAGTTCCCGAACATTCGGCGCATCCCTTCCCCAAAACACCGAATCTGCACAAATCTCGTGCGAAACGTAAAAAACAATCCCGTGCCAATCAATAGAATGATTAATATGTAATCAGACAAGTAGGCGTTGATTTCCTGCACGGTTTTCAACAAGACATCCATAATCGGTCTTTCTCCTTTAGAAAGGCTTTGGGGACGAGGGAAATGGCGGGAACCCGGCAGCGGAGGCTGCAGGATTCCCGCCAACGGCGGGGCGCCGTCGTTACGTAGCCAACGGCGGGGCCGTCGTTACTCTGGGAGTTGCCCGGGTTGGAGACCCACGGGGAGCGCTTCGGGGCGTTCGCAGGTGGTGGTGAGTTTGTACTCGGCGCCGAGTTTGGAAGATTTATCGAACGCGAGCATGATGTCAAGGACATGGTTTGCGAGGTTTCCGTTGGCGCGGTGCGGGCGTCCAGAACGGAGTGCGTAAGACATGTCTGCGGCTCCAATGGAGCGTGAGTTTTCGGTGTAACCGTAGGCAAGCGGGACTTCCTTCCAGGCGTCGTAGCCAGGGCGGAAGAGGCGCACGGGCCCGCCGAAGGTGTTGGGGTCCGGAACCTGGAGGGAGCCGTCGGACCCGTAGATTTCGATGGGGTTGTGGCCGTGCTTGTAGCAGTCAAACGAAGCGATGACCGTGATGATGGCACCGCACTTGAACTTGATGACACCTGTGAGGTGCGTGGTGACGGTGACGGGATACTTGTCGTAGGGCTTGTAGATGTCCTTGTAAGTATCGGAGACTTCCGCGCCGAGCGTGCGGAAATCGTCGAACTTCTTGGTGACGGCGATGACGGATTCGGCGGGACCGAGCATGTTGACGAGCGCGGTCATGTAGTAGGGACCGAGGTCGAGCATGGGACCGGCACCGTAGTCGTAGAAGAAGGGAGCCTGGGGCCATTTTTCGGGACCGCGTCCCAGTACGGTTGCCGTACCGGCGAGAGGCTTGCCAATCCAGCCGTCGTCAATCATCTTGCGGGCGGTCTGCTGTCCGCCGCCGAGGAAGGTATCGGGAGCGCAACCAACGCGGAGACCCTTCTTCTTGGCGAGTTCCATGACCTTCGCCGCGTCGCCACTGTCCACGCCGAAAGGTTTTTCGGAGTAGGCATGCTTGCCGGCGTTGAGGGTGTCCATCGCGATGGTGGAATGGACTTGGGGCGGTGTGAGGTTGAGGACGATTTCGATGTCGTCGCGAGCCAGCAGTTCGTCATTGGTCATGGCTTTGACGCCGTACATTTCCTCTTTCTGCTTGGAGCGTTCCGGGATGATGTCCGAACAGGCGACAACTTCTAGGATGGGGAACTTTTGCGACGCCTTGAAGTAGGTGTTGCTAATCATTCCACAACCGATGATTCCGACTTTTGTGGTTTTCATTATTTGTTGCCCTTTGCGAGATGATTGTCAACCAGGTAGTGATAGGATTGCTCGATGGCGGTATCCATGTCGATGATGCAGGAGTCGAGTTCGACGATGACGGATTCGACCTGCTCGGGGGCGGCCTCGATGAGGGCGGGGATGGGGAGTTCGCCCGTGCCAAGCGGCATCAGTTCCACGTGGCGTTCCAGAATGCCGTTCACCATGTCGTTGCCGACGACGCGCTGCTCGGCGTGACCGTCCTTCATGTGCAGCAGAATCGTGTCTTTCGCAAACATCTTGAGCATTTCCACGGGGTCTTCCTTGCCCAGGCTGGTGGACCAGAAGCAGTCAATTTCGAACTTGAGGCCGGGGCCGACGAGTTCGCGGTAGATGTCGTACTTGATGCGTCCGTCCAGGCGCTGGAATTCGAAGTCGTGGTTGTGCTGGAAGAGCTGGAATCCGTTGCGTTGGAGGATTTCCATCATGGCGCGGGTGTTGTCCGCCGTGCGTTTGATGGAGTCCATGTCCTTGAAGTCGTCGCCACGGTATCCGCAAACCATGTTTTTGAGGCCCAGGATGTCGGCGATGTCCATGAGTTGGCCGAGTTCTTTGGGTTCGTGTGCCCAGGGGGTGTGGGAGGAGATGATTTTCAGACCAAGGTCGTCAATCACTTTCTTGAACACGGAGGGGCGCATGTTCCAGAAGCCGGCGGGTTCGACGTTCACGTAGCCGATGTCTGCCACGCGCTTGAGGACTTTCACAAAGTCCTGGGATGCGGCTTGCCGTAGAGAATACAGTTGCACGCCAATCGGTTTGAGTTCTTTCATGGTTCGTTCCTTTCTTGGGTTCGGGTGGTGGGTTGCCCTGAAGCACCCGCTCCAGGGTATGTTTGATTTGTCTGAAAATGAAGAAGGTATTCTCCGTAGGTCTTGCGGTAGCGCCGCTCGTCGTCCGCCGTGAACAGTTCCCGGCGTTTGGCCGAATTTTTCTCGACAAGCATTTGACCGACGGACAGTGTCTTGCGCAACGCATACTCCGCCACGCGCTCATGACGCTCAAAGTCCTCGCAAGTGGAAGCCAGCACGGAGTAGACTTCCGTGCCCAGATGCTCCTGCAGCACCTCTGCTTCCGATTGAACGTTCCCGACATGCTCCGCCATCGCATTCAGCGTCTGCAGAAGTTGCTGAAGCATGTGCAGAAAATGGATCACCGGCTTGTCCCATAGCGACTGCTTGGGATTGCAGTACATGAGGGAATAGCGCACAGAGGTGTCCAGCACCTCTTGCGCGAGTTCGAGGCAACGCCGGTAGACGGCGGCACGCTCCTTGCGGTCCTGCGGCCAGGAAGATTGCTCCGCCAACTGCCGCAGGCACGCGTAAGCAGCGTCCCGACGTGCCGTGCCGACGCAGTGGTTGAGTTCGGAAAGGGTCTGCGCGTGCATTCGCGCTTTGTGCGATTCTTCCATTTAACTATCCCTGGCTAGATTCTCTAGATTCTCTAGAACCTCTAGAATCTATTTAGAAGCGTGGTCGAGTTGAAGGGTCCAGGCGGTATCCATCGGGCTGACGCGGACCTGGTAGGTGCCAGACTTGTGGAACCAGGCTTCGATGGTACCAGGTTCGAGGGAGGCTCCCGTGTACGCGAGCCTGCCGTCGGGTCCCGTGATGTCTATGCGGAGATGTCCTTTCTGGAAGGCGTGGACGAGGATGCGGGAGTGTTCGGCGTTCACGGGCATGGTAAACTCACGTTCGACGCCAGCGTTGCCAGACCAGATTCCCCCACGCGCCATCGCAACGGGGTTCTTGGAGGCCTGCATCAGTTCCCAGGCATCCACTTCGCTGACGTACTGCTCGAAATTCATGGTCCACGCGCGGCCGCCCTCAATGCGGAACCACACGAACTTCATCTTGGGGAGTTCGATGCTGCCGGAGGTGGTGCCCTGCGTGATGTCGGAATCCTTGAGGGAAAGCGGCGTGGAGAGACGGACGTTGTTTTCATCGTACATCTCGATTTTGAGGATGTCGCGTCGCAGGCAACGGTAGTTGATGCGCCAGCGAACGCCACGGCAGAGGAGCAGGGGTGTTTGGAATGTGCCGTCGGTGGTCCAGGAGCCGCAGGTGAACCAGCGCGTGGGAGTGTTCTGCGCGGAGGCAACGGCTGCAAAAACAAGGAGTGCGAGGAGGCAGAGGGTGCGTGGGAAGGTGTGTTTCATCGTGGTAGAAGGTAATTAAGGTGAAAGGTCAATCCTGCATGACTCCGACAATTTGTGCGGGCGATTCGAGACCATGGCGGTCAAGCCAGTTCCCGATTCCCTCCGCGATGGCGACAGGCGCGGACGGATTTGCAAAGGTCGCGGTGCCGACGGCGACCGCGTTCGCGCCGGCCATCAGGAACTCAATGGCGTCTTCCGCGCAGGTGATGCCGCCCATCCCGATGATGGGGACGTTGGGAACCGCCTTGCGTGCTTCCCAGACCATGCGCACCGCAATCGGTTTCAGCGCGGGACCGCTCATCCCGCCTGTGCGGTTGGCGATGCGGAACTGCCGACGCTCAATGTCAATGGACATGCCTGGAATCGTGTTGATGAGGGAGAGCATGTCACTGCCTGCGTCTACGGCTGCCTGCGCGAAATCCCCAATGCGGGCGACATTTGGGCTCAGTTTCGTGATCAGGGGAATCGTTGTCGCGGCACGGACGGCGGATACGACGGCGGCGGCGAGGCGGGTGTCCGTCCCGAAGGCGGCACCACCCTCTTTGACATTGGGGCAGGAGATGTTGATTTCCAGCGCGTCAATGCAATCCTTGTAGGGTTCGAGGCGCGCCGCCACCTCAGCATATTGCTCAATGGTCTTGCCCCAGATGTTGACGAAGAGGCCGCAGGGGATGGCCTTGAGGTAGGGAAGGTAGTGCTCGTCCGCGATGAACTTGTCAATGCCTGGATTTTGCAATCCGATGGCGTTGAGCATCCCGCCGTAGACCTCGACGGCGCGGGGGACGGGGTTGCCGTCCGACGGGAACGGGGAAACTCCCTTCACCGTGATGGCACCCAGTTTACGAAAGTCCACCAGACCTTCGTATTCACGCCCGTACCCGAAGGTGCCCGAGGCTGTGACCACGGGATTGCGCAACGTGACCTGGCCGAGTTTTACTTGCAGATTCGCCATGGGAACGATCCCTTTCCTGTTGCCTAAAGACCCAGCGGAAGAAACTATTTCGCAGCCTTTTTGTCTTCTTTCTTGGCAGGTGCTTTCTTCTCTGGAGCCTTCTTTTCGGCTGCATTGGTGGTCTTCTTTTCGGTGGCCTTCTTTTCGGTGGTCTTCTTGGGTGCCGCACCGTCCGCCGCCTTCACTTGGAAGGTGATGGTGTACTCCTTGCCGACGAACTTTTCATCGATTTTCGTGCCCTGGGTGATGAAGTTCTTGGCGTCGACCACGATGAACGCCTTGTCGTCATCGGCAGCGGCACCGTCTTTGACGAGGGTAGGCTCGCCAGTCTTCGCCCACATCGGAATCGCGGTGGGGTTCTTAGCGGCGATTTTTGCGGCAAGTGCCATGTGGAAACTGCCATTGCCAGCGGATTTTCCATTCTTTGCGACAATGTCGTAGGCAACTTTGCCATCATCGGCTGAGGTCAGGGAGAGTTCCGTTTTTCCGGCCTTGTCTGCGGTGAAGACGATGGTTTTTTCTTCCCACTTGTCGCCAGCGGTGCCGCTGAAGACGAGTTTGTTCCCGGCTTTCTTCGTGGTGAGGCCCGTGACCTTGCCCGCGTTCAGGCCAATGCCATCGGCAGTACCGTCAATCACGACCTGAAATTCTGCGGCCAGCGCCATTCCCGCCATCGCAAACGTCAAAGCAAATGCAAAAAACTTGTTCATCATTTTTGTGTTTCATCCTTCTGAGATTTTGTGGATTTCTTCCCTCACTATACAAATTTAACCTAACTCTTGCATTTCGCAAATCAATACATCGTATATGGATTCCGGAATGTTCCTGTTTAGAAGGGTAGCCGCGTGATTCAGGTCTCTTGTTTTTATCCACAGAACACACAGAACACACAGAATGCAATCCGCCGCTAGCGGCGGATTGCACTTT
>JAFRLI010000193.1 GCA_017431255.1 Victivallales bacterium | reverse complement strand
ATGATTCCGTGCTTGGAATCGATACCATGAACTACGCCATCCATGTCGCGAAGAAAGCTGGCTGTGAACTCATTGCGGCATTCGTCATCGACACTGCTTCGATGGACCTCCTCCTCCAGATGAGAATCTTCGTGCGCGAGGAACGCGACACCCTCGAAGAGGAGATGATCGGCAAGGGACGACGCACCCTTGAAACCGTTCGTATGGCCTGCGCCAACAAGGGCGTCAAGGTCGAAACTCTCCTTCTCAAAGGCTGCCTTCACCAGGTCATCGACCAGACTCTCCGTACCAACCACATCGACTTCCTCATCATCGGCGGCTGGCACAATACCTCCACCCGCAAGGACACCGCTTCCACCGAACGACAACTCCTACTCGATACCGTCGACTGCCCCGTCCTCGTTGTCAAAAGCCCGAGACGGTAGGGGAGGTCGGGACATCGTCGGGACATCGGGGTGCAGTCGCTACTTCAGTCCGATGCGGCGACGTGCGTACCAGAGGGAGGCCAGGAGGGTAGTGAGGGCGGAGAGGGCGAGCCAAGGGGAGGCGAGGGGACGGAGCTGCGTAGTGGTAGGGATGTTTTGAGAGACGGGGAGTTCGGAGGCTTGCAGGAAGGTTTCTGGCGTGAAGAAGGCACCGTTGGTAATGCGTGCGATGTCCTGGAGAAGTGGGAGATTGGCGGTAGTGTCTTCGGTTTCGGGGCCGGATTGTCGTGTGACAAAGGCGCCATTTCCCTCGAAGGTGCGTGTTTGGGTGGAATCGGCGGTAGGTTCGTCGACGGTGATTTGGTAGTGGATGCGGTGTTCGCCAGTGGTAGTGGGGGTGAAGGTGGCGGTGTAGCGACCGTCTTCGTTCCACTGCGGTTCGAGGGTGAGGGTGGTGGAATTGCTGTCGGGGGCGGTGATGACTGCGGTGGCGCGTGCATTGCTGGCGGGCTGGAAGTCATTTCCCGTGATGGTGATGTCGAGAGCAAGTTCCTCGCCGAGGGAGGCACGGACAGGGGTAAGGATTCGAAGTCGTGGCTTTTCGGTTTCGGTGAGCCAGGTGAAGATGGCACGCCAGAAGACGAGATGGTTTTCGGCATTCCCGGCGAGGCGCCACTGCCAGGATTCTTCCCAACCGAGGTAGGCGGTGCGTCCTGCCCCGAAGGCCAATCCCGAAAGCAGGACCGAATCGGCGGCTTCCGGCAGTAACAACGCGGCACTGGCGGCGCGCTTGGCCTGTTCCAGTGCCAGGACATGTCCTGCGGGCAGACGCGCATGCCCTGCGAGCGCGTCGACGGTGTCTTGGTCAAACAGAATCGCCGTCCTGAACTCCAGCGGCAGTGCGCGTTTGCTGGCGAGCGGTCGCGTAATTCGGACCGGCAGCATCTCCCGCAATGCGTCAGGCAGGAAATCAATGGGACCGCGTGCAAGGAGGCCGCCTCCCTTGTTTTCCACGAACGTTCGCAGCGCGGCAATGTCCGTTTCTTGCAGGAAAGGCGCGGCGCGTGTGTCCAGGATGACGGCGGAGCATTCTTCCAGAAGGCGTGGCGTGAGGTGGAAGCCTGGCTGGTCGAACGTCTGGTTGTCCTCCGGGAGATTCTGGCGATGGAAGCGGTTTTTGCCAGTCATGACGATGGAAGCGAGGCGGAACTGCTTGTCTTTGCGGAGGAACTGCCGCAGGAAGGGAAGTTCCCAGTCCAAGCCGCCTGCAACAAGCAGAACAAGCGGTTGTGGGGGCGGGAGTACGTGAACGACTGCGTAATCGACATCGGTATCGGCACGACTGTCCTCGGGAAGATGGGGGACGCGCACCGTGTAGCCGTGGTGTCCCTCGGTGCGCGGCGTCACGGAAAAATCCACCTGTTCCTGCTTGTCAAGAGAAACCGTTTTTGAGGCGATGACGATGCCGTTTTCCAGGAGTTCGACGGGAAGTGTGCGGGAGGATGGGAGCGTGGAATGCACGGTTGCGCGCAGGGTGAGCGGGTGGTCGCGTTCTGTTTGCGCGGGGGTGTCTTCGAAGCGCACGGAGATATCCCAGGGAGCCTCCGGAGTTCCGAACCCGACGCAGGAAATGGGGATTCCAAGAGCCTTTGCCTGCTTGGCGACTTCGGTCGGAGAGGGGCCTGCGTTGGTGCGTCCATCGGAGAGGAGCAGAATGGCTCCGAGGGAGAGTGCGGTGGAGGACTCGCGGAGGCAGGCATCGATGGCGGTTCCCGGGGCGGAGAGTCCTGGTTGGATGGTGAGGGAATGCAGGGTATCGGGACCATTGCCGAGGTATCGTCGTTCATCCGTGAACGCGAAGGTTTCGGTGCGGCCATTGGCGAGGAATTGCGAGAGTTCGGGGGAACGGTTGGCGATGGTGTGCTCGAGAAGTTCGAGGCGCGTGCGGGAGGCGTTGGCGTCGCGTGTCGCCATACTGGCGGAGTGGTCTGCGAGGAGGAGGATGCGGTAGTTGCCCTTGGCGGGCGTTGCCTGCTGGATGGCAGGTTGTGCCAGAATGGCGGTTAGGAGCAGAAGAGAGGTGCCTTCCAGACACAATAGCAGAACGCGGTACCGGATGGAGACGCGGTGGCTGCGGAGACAGTCGCGAATGCACAGCGCAAATGCGAAGAGGAGCCATAGCACAATCCAGTGCCAGGCCAGAACAGGCTGGAATTGCAGATGCGTCATCAGGGAACGTTATTCCTGGTAGAGGAGGGCGCCGCAGGTGGGACATTGCGTCAGGCGTCCTGCACGGACATCGCTGACGTTCTGCACCGTGGCGTGGACGCGGCAGCGCCCGCAACTCGGCTCCTTGTCCTTCGTGCCTGGAATCAAGGTTACCACACACGGTCCGGGCATGCTGTTTTTCTTGCGGCGGGCGTTCTCGTACATTCGCAGCACGTTGGCGTCCACATTCTGCACCAGGCTGGGACGCTGCTTGGTCAATTCCGCCTTCAAGGCCTCGGCCTCTGCCTTTTGCGTGCGCAATTTCTGCATCAGTTCGCCGCCTTCCTTCATCACTTCTGCAACGCGTTTTTCGGTGGAGGCAATGGCGGCATTCGCCTTTTCGAGGGCTTCCATTGCCGACAATTGCGCGGTCTCGAGGTCGGCGATGGCGTGCGTCATCATTTCCTGTTGCAGGGACGAGGCTTGGATTTCCTCCATTTTCAAAAGACGCTGCGACTTGTGCTTGAGGTCCGCCAATTTCGTATGGAGGACCTTGATTTCGGTTTCGCAACGGCGGATTTCCAAGTCTGCCGCTTGTTTCACCTGCTTGGCGGCCGTGACTGCCGCATTGGCTTCTTCCCAGCGTTGCTTGGCAGCCGCAGCCTGCTTGGGACCTTCCAGAAGGATGTTCTCAATGCGGTCCAGTTCCAAGTCCAGTTTCTGCAGTTCGAGAATTGCGATGAGCCAATCTTGCATCTGATCCTCCTACAGGGGCATCGGGTTTCCAACGGACTTTTTCACAATTGCGGCGTGCATATCTGCCTCGGGCAGGAACTCCCACAGGAACCGTTTGGCGACCGCCAGGCGCGACGGGGCGCGCGTGGCGTCGCGGAGCAGGAGCATGCCTGCAAGCGCGATGGTGATGCCGCGGACGAGGTGGCGCATGAGAAGTTCAAGTTCCGTCTTGTCAGACGCGAGGGTTTCCTGGGCTTTCTGGAGGAGTGCGCGAGAGGCGGCGATGTCGTCAAGGAGCGGTTTGCATTCGGGGCTGTAGGGGAAGGCGTCGAGTTGCTCGAAGACGGGGTCGAGACTGTGCTTGAGGAGGCCAGCGGTGGCGGCGACGACCTGGAGTTGGGTGGTTCCCTCGTAGATGTTCATGATGCGTGCGTCGCGGTAGTAACGTTGAACGGGGCGTTCGAGCATGTAGCCCTTGCCGCCGTGGCACTGGATGCAGTCGTAGGCGCACTGGTTGGGGATTCGGTATTGAAGGCCTTGGTGAGGGGGGTGAGGACGTCGGCGATGCGTGCGGCGGCTTTGCTGTTGGTGCGTGCCTCGGCGCAATCGGGATTGGCGATGGCGTATTTGTCCCAGGCGTCGCGGACATCGACCCAGTAGGCGGTCTCGTAGAGGAGGGTACGGGAGGCGGCGGTCAATGCGTCGATGCGTGTCAGCATTTCGCGGACGGGTCGCAGTTCGGAGAGTGCCTTTCCGAACTGGGTGCGATTGTCGCAGTAGAGCCAGCCAGCCTGGCGGGTGGCCTCCATAAGGCCGACAGCCTGCGCGCTGATGGCGAGGCGTGCGCCGTTCATGAGCGTCATCACGTAGCGAATGAGACCTAGACGCCGCTCGCCGACCAGTTCCGCCGGCGCATTTTCAAAATGGAGTTCGACGGTCGGGCTCGCGTGGATGCCCAATTTGTGCTCAACGCGTGCGTACTTGATTTCCGGGCAGGGGTGTGCCAGGAACATCGAGAGACCGCGTCCGTCCTTCGAGCCCTCCTCGGAACGTGCAAGAACCAACAGCACTTGCGCCGCGCCGTTCGTGATGAAGTGCTTGACACCGTTGAGGCGCCAAACGCCGTTCTCGTCCTGCTTCGCGGAAACTTGGACGGATTGCAAATCGCTGCCTGCGTTGGGTTCGGTGAGTGCCATGGCACCGTCATACTCGCCCGAGGCGAACTTGGGGAGGTTGGCGGCTTTTTGTTCCTCGGAACCGAAGAGGTTGATGGTTTCGGCGATGGACTGGAGGCCGAAGAGGTTGTGGAGGGAGGCGTCTGCACGGGAGACGATTTCCTGCATCATGCAGTAGATGGAGACGGGGAAGTTGAGACCACCGTACTTGTGGGGGATGGTGATGGCGGTGAGTCCCGCATCGCTGAGGTCTTTCAGGTTCCAGGCGGTTGCCGCTGGAGTGCGCACCTCGTTGTTTTGAATGGTGACACCGACGCGGTCCGCTTCCTCGGAACGCTTCAGAATCGGACCGCCCGCCAGTGCGCCAACAGTCTCGAGTTTCTCGCGGAACACGGTCTGCGAGGCCGCGAAGTCCTTTGGCGAGCCTTCTTCGCGATAGTCATTTTCACGCAGACGGACCACCTCTTCCAAGTTCAAAGACTCAAAATGAAACCGTAAATCTGCGTTGTCGGAAAAAAAATTCGATGTTGCCATACGAAAACCTGCGTTGATGGGTTATATTGCCTATAGCAGATTTGTCGAAAAATCCGCTGTTCGTTAATATAGATTGTAAACCGAAAAATTTCCCAAGAGAAGATGAAAAAAGCAGAAAAAACACGGAATGTTCCGAATTTGACCTTGCAAATGTTGCTGGCGAGTGGGATTTTGGTAGTGCTGGTGACGTTGGGGGTGTACTTGGTGAAGGTGGATATGCCGCGAAAACGCGAGGTGGCGGTGAGGGACATCATACTGGAAGAGGCGGAGCGGAATGGTCTGGAGCCGTCGCTGGTGAAGGCGGTGATTTGGAAGGAGAGCAAGTTTCGTCCGGACATGATTGGTTCGAAGGGGGAACTGGGGTTGATGCAGTTGATGCCCATCACGATTGAGCAGTGGCGGAAAGACCACAACCTAGAGAAGGCACCGAGCCGCAAGGAGATCATGCAACCCTCCGTGAACATCGCCATTGGGTCCTGGTACCTGGCTTGGTGCGGGAGGCATTGGGATGGCTACAAGTCCAAGACTGTCCTGCAGCTCGCGGAGTACAACGCCGGCCGTGGAAAACTCCTCAAAAACCACTGGAATCCCAAGAACAAAGCGCAGGAAGTCCCCATCAAATCCATCACCTTCAAGACGACACGCCAGTACATCAAGGACATTCTGGAGAAGAAGGCGTACTACGATTCCCATCCAGATGAAGACAACCTAACTCACCCAAAGGAAGACAACCTATGAAAATCTCCAAGATTGCTCTCCTTCTTGCAACCCTTCTCTTCTTTGCGGTCTGCATTTGCGGAGCCTTCCTTTTGACGAAGACGATGCGCGATTACAAGGACAGCGCCACACAGAAGACCCAAGAGGCACCTGCGCCTGCTCCCGCAGGGAACGAATAACGATTTTCCATTGAGGGAAAAGAAATGCGTTTTTTGATGGACAGGGACATCCCCGTTTCTGCGGATGTGGATGTTTTGGTGGTAGGCGGTGGTCCTGCCGGGATTGCGGCGGCGGTTTCGGCGGCGCGGCAAGGTCGAAGCGTTCTCTTGGCGGAACGGGAGTTTTGCCTTGGGGGGACGGCGACGGGCAGCCTCGTCGGTCCCTTCATGACGTGCACGGACCCGCAGGGAAAGCAGCAGATTATCCGGGGATTCTTTTTGGAGCTCGTTGAGCGCCTGGTGAAGGCGGGCGGTGCGGAAGACCCGATGTCCATCACGAAATGCGACGGGCACTCGTCCTGGCACGAGAAGGGACACAATAATGTGACGCCGTTCAATGCAGACGTCTTGAAATGCGTCGCGGAGGAGATGTGCCTGGAGGCCGATGTGCAACTCCTCTACGGGGTGCAGGCAATGGATGTCCAGAAGAGCTCGGACGGCGCGCGCCTCACGGGCGTTGTCTTTTTGGCAAAAGAAGGACCGGTCTTCGTGCGTGCAAAGGCAGTCGTGGACTGCACAGGCGACGGCGATGTCGCCACCATTGCGGGCTGTCCCATGATGTGCGGCGAAGAGGGCACTGGTGAAATGCAGGCTGCAGGTCTTTTCTTCCGTATCGAGGGCATTGACGAGGAATTATTCCAAAAGCGCTTCGAAAAGGGCGGGACGGACGCCATGCGTTTCACCGACATCATCACCCGCGCGGCCGAAAATGGCGAATACCCCATCCCGCGACGGCGCATGGGGCTCTATAAATCCTGCGATGGCACCTGGTGCGCCAACATCACACGGATCCCCGATGTGGACGCCACCAAATCTGCCGACCTCACACGCATCGCCGTGGAGGGTCGCAAGCAGATGGTGGCGTATATGAAGTTCCTGCACAAGTACGTTCCAGGTGCGGAGCATGCGCGACTGGTGAGTTCTGCGGCGATGCCTGGCGTGCGGGAGACGCGCCGCATTCAAGGTGCCTTCGTGATGCAGGAGCAGTCCATCGTGGACGGTGAGATGTTCCCCGACCGCATCCTCATCCTCTCCAATTCCCGTGACACGCATGTTGGTTTGACGGGTGTCTATATTCCTCAGGACCGCAACTACAGTCTGCCGTATCGGATGCTTGTTCCGCAGGGTGTGGACAATCTGTTGGCGGCGGGACGAAACGTCTCCTGCGACCGCCACACGCTCGCGGCCATACGCGTGATGCCGCCGTGTTTCGGAATGGGGCAGGCGGCGGGCATTGCCGCCGCTCTTGCTGTCGAGACTGGCGCCACGTGCGCTGGGATTGAGGTAGTGGAGTTGCAGAAGCGTCTGGTGCAACAGGGGGCGTTCCTTGGCTGAAATTGAACGTCAACCTGAGGAGTTTCTCTTTCGCCGCATTGGGGTGGTGCGGAGCGTCTTCAAGGCGAAGTTCGGGATACCGCGTCAGCCTGGTCTGATTCCCGAGGCCGTTGGGCAGATTGTGCTTCAGCCACCCTACAACCAGCCGAATATCGTGCGCGGGCTGGAGCAGTTCTCCCACATCTGGGTCCTCTTTGTCTTCCACCTCGCCATGCGCGATAACTGGAAGGCCACTGTTCGCCCGCCACGCCTCGGCGGCGACAAGCGGATCGGCGTTTTTGCCTCGCGTTCGCCGTTTCGTCCAAATCCCGTTGGGCTCTCCGTGCTGCGCCTTCAAGAGGTCTGCTGCCGCAATGGAAAAGTCTGGCTCGAAGTCCAGGGACTGGACCTGCTAGACGGTACCCCTGTCCTGGATATCAAACCCTACATCCCCTATGCGGATTCCCTGCCCGACGCCAGCGGCGGATTCGCCGACGCACCGCCCGAACAAACCCTCCAGGTTACCTTCACCGAACACGCAGCCGCCCTCTGTCAGACCATCGAACGGCACTCCCCTGGCTTCACCGAACTCGCACGCAAGGTCGTCGCGGAAAATCCCCGTCCTGCCTATCAGGACATCCCTGGCCGCGAATACGGCATCTTTCTCGGCGACTATGAGGTTGTCTGGAAAGCCGACGGTCCTGCCGCCACTATCTTCGACATCCGCCCCGGGGAAAAAACTCACTAGCGCCGCGGGTATTTGGTGGTGCTTCCTTTTCCGACGGTATGGATTTTACCTTCGCGGACCATGTCTCCCAGCACTAGTTCTACGGTGGAGGGACTCACATCGGGGAGGATGTGGTTTGGAGGCAGAACTAGAAAATCAGGACGGTGCCGGAGTTGCCGTCAATGGTGAGAGAGTTGGTTTTAGGAAGGTATTTTGCGTTGATGACTTTTCGTGGCTGGAGGCCTTTGGCGAGCGTGAGGCGCATGGTGATTTTTCCCGTTGTGTTGTTGACCAGGACAGCGGCCTCTGGCAGTTTCCCGGTGCCGTGTTCGGTGACGGTGACAAGCGGGTTGTTGGAAAGGACGGCACGCGAGCGGATTTGCTTTTGGGCGATGGTCTGGTAGAGTTTGTAATATGGTTTTTGCTCGGGGTCGTTCAAGGTGTCCGTGTGCTCGGCGAGGTATCGTTCCAAGGGAACGGTGAGCAGGAAGAGGTTGCCCTTGCCGTACTTTTTCTGGAAGAAGACCGCATTGTCTTCGAAATCGTGCGCGAGAACCGTGGCGGTATCGGGTTCCAGCAGGAATTGTACCTGGAAATTGACGGGGAGCGGGACCTCGTCCAGGGAGAGGACGGTGCTTCCGGTCAGTTGGAGGCGTCCTTGCGGGATGACGCCCATGACCTCGTCAAACGGGCTGAGAAGTGCCGTGTCGAGGGAGAGATAGACGGTAGCGCCGGCCTTGGCTCGTGCGAGGAGATCGAGCCAGGCGGTGCGGTTGAGACCGTCCCCGCAGATGCCAGGAACCAGATAGAGGTCTGCGGGGCGGAGAGGTTCGTCCCAGTTTTGGAATTCGAGGTCGAATCCTGCTTGCTTGGCGAGAAGCCAGCAGGACCAGGCATTTGCCCAGGAATCTTGTTCGTGGGAAAGGACGCAGACGGCCTGCCGTCGGAAATGCGGCAGCGAGGAGAAGGGGAGTGACTTCAGGAAACTGCGGAACTTTGCGAATGTTTTAGCGACGGGCTTGGTGGTGCCGTCATTGCGGAAGAGACCGAGTTCGCGTTCGACGGCGTTCCAGTCGTATGGCGGGTGCTGGAGGTGGAGTTGGTCGAAGCCGCACCACCAGGCGAGGCCGGGGCAGTCGTGGGCCCAGAGATTGAAGAGGTTGTTTTGGATGTATTGTTGTTTCTGAAGTTCGTTGGCGGTCATGGAGTTGAGGGTGCCGATTTCCTCGGCGAAGCAGAGTTTGCCGGCGATGTCCCCGTAGAAATGGGATTCTGCGGTGGCGTGGAAGCAGTTTTTGATGCCGGTGAGTGGGTCGTGACCTGCGTGGGGAGTGAAGAGGGGATAGGGGTGTGTGGTCAGGACGTCGAAGATGCTGCCCATGTCCTGGATGGTCCAGGAGGTTTTGGTGTCTCGGCGTCGGTCTGCGCAGGATTTGAGGCCGTGCATGCCGGCGATGATAGGTCGTGTCGGGTCGCAGAGTCGGATGGTGTCAGCAATCATCTGGCACCAGAGCCAACTTTGGTTGCGGTCGGCGGGGGACATGCAGTTGCATTCATTGCCGGGTCCCCAGGCGACGATGGCGGGATGGTCTTTCAAGGCGTTCACGAAGTATTTCACGAAGCGGACTTGCCAGCGGATGACTTCCGGGTCGGTGAGCAGGTTTCGTTCCAGGAAGGCCGGTGGGGCGAACATGCGTCCACTCATCCAGCCAGTGACTAGGCCGACCGCCAGTTTCAGTCCGCATTTTTGTGCAAAGTCACAGACTTGGCGGAAGCGCTGGACCATGGTTTCATCCACGCCGGCGTGTCCTGCTTCGGTGTTGGGGAGGGGCATGCCGTGCAAGGCCATTTCCTTCGGGTTATTTCCAGCAGAGCGCAGGAGTTCCAGCGGCTGGAAATCTGGCCAAAGGGGAAATATTCGCAGGAAGTCCAATCCCAGGGAGGCGAGCCGCTGAAAGTCCTTCTGCACAATGGCAGGATTCCATTCTCGCCACATATTTGTCCCTGCATGGGAGGCCCAATAGTTGCACCCCATCACAAAAGTTCCGCTCTCAAACCAATGTTCCTGCATCGTTTTCATCATACCTTCTGTTGTGAATTGAGAGGTAATGGCAAAACTCTCATCCCAACAGCCTTTACGGCGCGGCGGATAGTTTTGCATTGACCTCTTGAAACTTAAACGACCTCTTTAATATACTCCATTCTCCTAAAAAGCAAACCACCGGAATCCTACAGAAACCATTCGTACATTTTCTTCACGAAATGGGGGAAGACGACTTCGGGCTCTTCAATTTCGGGATGCCATCGCTTTTCCCATTCGAGGGAGAAGAAGCCGTCATAGCCATCGGCAACGACTTGCCGGAGGATTTGCGGGATGGGGATGTCGCCATCGCCGACTTTTCGGATGGGCCAGGATTTGGCACTTTCTGGTTTTTTGCGGAGATAGTCCTTGATGTGGATGTGCCTGAGGAGAGGCTGAATGAGGCGGTAGAAGTCCAGGAAGTTG
Source organism: Victivallales bacterium (assembly GCA_017431255.1). Classification (GTDB taxonomy): domain Bacteria; phylum Verrucomicrobiota; class Lentisphaeria; order Oligosphaerales; family Oligosphaeraceae; genus RGIG2581. The sequence continues at coordinate 6,138 of JAFRLI010000193.1, read as the reverse complement.
TCGCCGTAGGTTTTGTCGCTGTGTTCGATGTCCCAGAGGATGCCTGCGGCTGGGGTCTGCTGGAAGGCGTTGACAATCGGTTCGAGGGTCTCGACGGTATTGAAGTCGCCATGGACTTCGAGATTGACATGGACGGCGTGGCGCTGTCCATATTCGGCGACCTCGCAGACGGCTTCGGCGACCTGGTGGATGGTTTGGGATTTTTGAGTAGGATCTGGGATGTTGTTGCCGAAGACGCGGAGCGCGGGGATATTCATTCGTTCGAGGATATCGATGGTGTCTTTGGCCTTTTGGATATTCTGCCGAAGGGTTGTTTTCTCGTGAAAATGGCAGGAAGAGCCAAATCCGATGAAGCGAAGCCCTGACTGGCGGAGCAGGGATTTGGTCTCGGCTTCTTTTTTGGGGGAAAACCAGGAGATTTCGCTGGCCTCCAGCTGTCCATCGATGCCACGGATTTCAATGCCTTGCAGACCGATGCGAGAAAAGTTTTCCAGAATCTGTGGGAAGGTCCAATCGGGGCAGCCCAAAGTGGAGGCGGCAAGTTTCATGGTGGGGTTAAGGAAGGAGCGGGAAAGTCATTCCGTCGCAGGAGAAGATGACGGGCTTTCCCCAGGCCTGGTCGGCACGTTTTTTGGCGGTGACTGGGTCGTCGAAGATGCAATGACCGTTGTGGACAAAGAGGAGTTGGTCAATGTTCCAGCCGCGTAGTCGGATTTGCTCGCATTGTTCCCAGGGTTTGTGGTGTCCTGTTTCGAGGAGAAGGACATCGACGTGTTGTTGGAGCCAGGGTGCGATTTCATCGAGGTTGGCAATATCGCCGGTGAAGACGATGGTCATGTTCTGGCAGAAGATGCGGAAGGAGTAACTGACAGGCTTTCCTGTGGCGGGATCTGGCGGTTGGTGGTTGTTGGGGAGGGCCTCGACGGCGATGTTATTGTCGCGGAAGATTTCGCCTGCGGAAAGTTCGTGGAGTTCGAGGGTGAACTCTTCTGGGCTGGCATGCGCAAGATTGCCGCGTTCGCAGATGAAGAACTCGCGTGCGGCGTCGAGGATTTGCGGTCGAGATGTGTAGATGGGGAGGGCCTGGTAGGAGGGGTCGTGCACGAGCCACTGCTGCTTTTTGATCGTTTGCAGAAGGAGGGGAATGCCCGCGATGTGGTCGAGGTGCGTGTGAGAGAGGAAGAGCGCACGGATGTCGGTGGGGTCAAGACCTTTGAGATAGGCGGTTCGGGCGGCGGCACCACCGCAGTCAAACCAGTATTTGGCGCAATCGTCGCATTCGAGGACCCACGAGGTATAATCACGTCCGGCAACGGGCTCCGTGCCGGCACAACTGCCGAGGATGTGAAGTAGCATGGCTGTGGTGAGGGGCTTGGGTTGGTTTTTCTAGACGGGGAATCTAGAACCTCTAGAACCTCTAGAACCTCTAGAATCTCTAGAGGAAGAAGCCTTCTAGAGAGAAATGCTGTTCCAGCGCGTTCAAGACTCTGGTTTCTGCGGCGCGCATGGATTTGCGGGATGTTTCATCAAGGTCGTCTTCTCCTGCGAGGTGCAACATCCCATGGACCATATAAAGGACAAGTTCGCGGGAGAGGGAGTTCCCGAATTGGGAGCAGGCTTTTGCTGCGTAATCGGGAGAGACATAGATTTCTGCGGCACATTCGTCGGGATCGAGAAGCTCGTCCCGCAGGTCGAACGTGAGGACATCGGTGATGCCTTGATGGTTGAGGTAGGATTCGTTGAGACGAATCATAGTGGCGGGAGCGGTGAGGACGATGTGGAGAACGCCAGATTCCGTTCCAAGTCCCGCCAGTTCTTGCGCACGTTCAAGCACTTTTTGCAGGCGTTTCCGATAATGAACTGCGGGGGTCCCGCGCTGTTTCATCCATTCAATCTGCATATTCGGGCACTACTCTTTCACGTCCGGGGCAGGGTTCTTGATCACCGCAGTCTCTTCCAACGTCGGCTCTTTGGCGGGCGGGGGGTCAGTTGCAGGCGCGGTCTCCGTTGCCGGCGCGGGCTCCGTTGCAGGCGCGGTCTCCGTTGCAGGCGCAGGCCTCATTGCTGGCGCGGGCTCCGTTGCCGGCGCGGGCTCCGTTGCAGGCGCGGGCTCCGTTGCGAACATGGTCTCCGTTGCAGGCGCGGGTTTCGATTCTTCCTTCTTGAGGTATTGCGGTCGTGCGTGGTGGATGTTGCAGAGTGCGTTGACGATGGCTGCAACTACCTTTTTAAGTTCACCGAGAGCGAGGTCCGCGTTATCCAGTTGTTCTTCGCGGATTTTGTTTTGGATGAGTTCCTCGACTTTGGTGCGGACGAGTTCTGGGGTGATGGTGGTTCGTTCCTTGAGCCAGTGGTCGTGGAATGCGCGGAAGGCGGCTTCGCAACAATCGGCGAGTTCGACCAGAACAACCACCTTGTCGTGCGGGCGCGGCGATTTGTAGGAGTAGTCCGCCTTGTCGGGTTCGGCTTGACCGGCGGCGACGGCGGCGCGGCGCGCCTTTTCGTAGAAGCCAGCCATGAGGCTGTCGCCATGATGTTGATGGCAGGTCATTCGGACAGGTCTGGGGAGGTGTGCCTTTTCGGCGAGTTCCTTACCGAAGCGGACATGTTCGCGGATGATTGCGCAGGACTCGAGGGGCGTGATTTTGTCGTGAGGATTGGGACCGCCGTTGATGTTTTCCGCGAACTTGGAGGGGTCTTGGAGTTTGCCGATGTCGTGGAAATACGCGCAGACTTCCGTAAGCGTGGGATCGACGCCGATGGCATTGGCGGCCGCCTTGGCGATGGAAGCGACGTGTAGAGAGTGTTCCCATGTGCCAGGTGCCTCGTTTTGGAGGCGTTGCAGAAGAGGATGGTTGGGGCTGCTGAGTTCATTGAGGGTGAAGACGGTGTAGACATCAAACATCCATTCCATGACGGGCGGTAACAAGAGCAGCACGAGGATGACGGTGAGGCTGCTTAGGAGCGTGCAGAGGAAGAGGAATCCCCAGAAACGCTCTGCGTCTTGCCAGAGCCAGGGAATGCCTTGCATGAGCGCGAAGAATGTCGAGCAGCAGATGCTAATGGCGGCGAGCATGATTCCGCTGGAGGCGAACTGCGATCGCTTTTGGATGTGCTGGAAGGATGCCACGCCCGCCAGGGAGACGCATAATCCGTGCAGGAACAGCACGAAGGAATTGGGACCATCCACCAGAAGAGGAGTCAGGCAAGCGGTCATGATGCACACGCACATTCCCACGCGGCGGCCCAGCATGTGCGAGGAGAGCGAGGAGGCAAGCGCGAGGGGCAAGATCGCCGTCAGCCAGGAGAAGGTTCCGCCGTTCAAGAACATCATGCGGAAGAGTGCCTGGAAGAGCCAGAGGAAAAGAATGTGGAGCGCGAGGCAGAAAGCGATGAGGGAGAGACGTGAGGGCGACTCAAAGAGGCTTTCGCGAAGATAGAAGAGGGAGAAGGTGAAGCCGACGAGCAGGAACGCGACCAGAAATCCCTTCATCCAGAAGAGAGGCAGGTCGGCTTCGCGGCACATGATCATGTCGTGATAGGAAGCGTATGCCATCAAACGGTAGAATGCTCCCGTGAACTCAGGACTTCCGTTGCGTAGGTTGACAAGAGGATCTCCTTCCTTGACGATACGCTCGTCCGTTTGCACGAATTGCAGACGACGTGGGAAACATTCTCTTTGCTCACGATTTTTACCGTATGGAAAGAGAATCACATTGGCAGCACCGGCAACGTCTATGTGACGCAAGGCACTGCCATTGGAGTTGTCCGTCTTGTCTTTGGGGAAAGGAAGGATTTTTGTGAAAAAGTCGCCAATTTCCCCTTTTTGGTCCTTAAGTTCGGCGCGCAGGGCAGGATTGTCAAGAATAAAATAAGGGGTACTGAAACGTTGTAACGTATTATGGGATGGAATGACCTCGTTCGTTTTGAACTTTGTGACAACATATGCGAACGGCTCATCTGCATATACGTCGGACTTTGCCTTGAATTCTTTTGGGAGGCCATCGCGAAGGCTGGCTTGAAATTCGGAAACCCAGGTGGGCAGGCGATTGTAGGAATAACGAGTGAAGAGAATGCAGAAGAGGCTGAGCGTCAGCAAGCCGATATAGAGAAGAATGCCGGCACAGACTTCGCGGTGCTGCGAAGCGTGCTTCTTCCCCTTCGCGTCGGAAGGGGAAGTCGGCTTCTGTTCGGATGGCGTTGCTGGGTTTTCCATAATAGGGTTGCTAGAAACGCTTGAAAAGCAGGACGGCGTTGTGTCCGCCGAATCCGAAGTTCATATTGAGTGCGAGGGGGACAGGCATTTCTCGCGCCGTGTTGGGGACGTAGTCCAGGTCGCAATCTGGGTCTCGTTCTTCCTGGTTGATGGTCGGGGGAACGACGCTTTCCTGGATGGCTTTCACGCACACGATGGATTCGAAGGCTCCGGCGGCACCCAGCATGTGACCCGTCATGGATTTCGTGCTGCTGACAGGGATGCGGTAGGCCTGCTCCCCGAAGGCGCGTTTCAGGACGTTGGTTTCCGTCTTGTCGTTGAGCGGGGTGGAGGTCCCGTGTGCATTGATGTAGGCAAGTTGATCGAGGGGAATGCCTGCGTGGTGGAATGCCTGGTGGATGGCGTATGCGGAGGCCATCCCGTCGTCGCGAGGAGCGGTGATGTGCCAGGCGTCTTCGCTGAGACCGTATCCGGCGACCTCGGCGAGGATGTTGGCACCGCGCTTTTTCGCATGTTCGAGTTCTTCTAGGACGAGGACGCCCGCGCCTTCTGCTGGCACGAAGCCATCGCGTTTTGCGTCAAAGGGGCGACTTGCCTTGGTGGGTTCGTCATTGCTCGGAGTAAGCGCATGCATTTTCCCGAAGCCTGCAAGCGCGATGGCGTTGACGCTGGCCTCAGTGCCGCCGGCGAGCATGACATCGGCGTCGCCGCGGCGAATGATCCAGTAGGCTTCGCCGATGGAATGGGTGCCAGTTGCACAGGCGCTCACCACACCGAAATTGGGTCCCATCAGGTTATGCCGCATGGCGACAATGCCGCTCGCAATGTCCGAAATGATCATCGGAATGAGCAGCGGGGAGACGCGGTCCGCTCCATGCGTGGTAAGATTGATGACTTGTTCCGTCAAGGTCTGCAGTCCCCCGATGCCTGAGGAAATCAGGACGCCTGCCCGCAGCGGGTCATCGGAGCCATCGGGAATCCCTGCGCTTGCCATCGCTTCGGCTGCGGCTGCGACGGCGAACTGGCTGAACAAATCCATTCGCTTCGCCTCTTTGGGAGAGACGTATTGCGTGATATCGAAGTTGCGGACTTCCCCGGCGATGGTGCAACGCTGTCCGTCAGGCTGGAAACGGGTGATCGGTGCAATGCCAGAGCGTCCGTCCAGCAACGCGCGCCAACTGTCAGCGACGTTGTTGCCGAGGGGGGAGACCGTCCCCAGGCCTGTGACTACAATTCTGCGCTCGTCGTTCATCCTTTGCCCGCTTGCTAAAATACCCTTCCAACAAAAGAGGTCACATCCAAAATCGATGGACGTGACCTCGAATATGCATTGTCATCGCAATGCGGAACCGCTCGGTCGTCGGACTCCCAAACAAGGTCAGAGGCTCCGACGATTCGAGAGCCGTCCTATTGCTGGGCGGAACCCAACTTTTGTTCGATGTACTCAATGGCAGCACCGACCGTGGTCAGTTTTTCTGCTTCTTCATCCGGAATCTTGGTGCTGAAGTCTTCTTCCAAGCGCATGATCAACTCGACGATGTCCAGCGAGTCCGCACCAAGATCTTCCATAAACTTGTCTTCCATTTTGATCTTGCTTTCCTGCGTGCCAAGCTGGGCAGCGATGATTTTGATGACGCGAGCTGCAGTGTCACTCATATTCGGTCTCCGTGGTGCATTATGTTTCGTTGCAAAAGCCTTTTTCTACGGAAAATGGTACAAACAGGCACCATTCTCCTAACAAACTTGCTATTACTATAAACCCAAATCCCAAGAAATCAAATTGTAACTAGAAAGTTTTTCTCTCTCCTCTAGAGGCTAAATGGGCTAGAGGGGCTAGATGTGCTAGATGTGCTAGATGTGCTAGATGTGCTAGATGTGCTAGATGTGCTAGATGTGCTAGATGTGCTAGATGTGCTAGATGT
>JAFRLI010000192.1 GCA_017431255.1 Victivallales bacterium | reverse complement strand
GGCCCCGCAGACCACCTGGATGGGGTCGCCGTTGCCGATATCGACGGTGCAGACACTCATGTGGTCGGAGTCAGGGTGGGGCTGACGGGTCAGAATGCGGGCGGTGACCACGCCTTCCGGAATCTGTCCCTGGGACTCGATGCCCTCCACCTCCAGTCCAGCGCCTGTCAGACGCTGCGACAGTTCACGGGGTTCCCACGGAATCTCGACAAATTGGCTTAGCCATTCAACGGATGTTTTCATAATTTCTCTGCTTGGACAATGATGCAAGGTCGGCGCACACGGCGCACTTCAATTTCTATAATGTAACCTTTTTTGGCATAACTACAAACCGACACCAAAACTATTCAGTCGATGTCAAGGTGTTTTTTTCACCTATGCGTGATTGGTGAGAAGGAGCAAGGCTGTTTTTGGGAAATTCTGCATTGTCCGTCTTGCGTTTAACGTGGGGAGATATATATTATACTCAAAAAAAGGTAGTTGATGATAGCTGACTTTAAATGCAAAGAGACTCAAAAGCTCAAAGCAGAAGGAACGAGCGGAAAGTTTCACTCCATAGAACGGATTGCGTTACGAAAACTGGATATGCTAGAGGCTGTTGTAAAAGTTGAAACCTTGCGGATTCCCCCAAGCAATCACTTTGAGGCTTTGCACGGAGACCGTGAAGGGCAATACAGCATTCGGATTAACCTGCAATGGCGTATCTGCTTTACCTGGCGTGACGGGAATGTCCACGATGTCGAAATTGTTGATTATCATTAAGGAGGCGCATCATGATTAGAACCAGGAATTTGATTCATCCCGGTGAAATTCTCATGGAAGAGTTTTTGAAGCCGATGAACATTAGCCAGAACAAGCTGGCAATGGATATCCATGTTCCAACTCCCCGTATAAACGCGATTGCAAGGGGAACGAGGTCTATCACCGCAGATACCGCCTTGCGTCTGGGAAAGTATTTCGGAACTGGTCCGGAGTTTTGGCTCAACCTTCAGACCAACTACGATTTGTGTGTTGCCGCCGCCGAAACACAAAAGGAGATTGACGCCATTTCACAGTTGACGTTGGCTTGACCCAGAAATTATACCGCTTCTGCGGCAATCGGAGCATTGAAATCGGACGGGACGTCGGGGTGATGGCAACCGATGACGTTGCCAGAGACCTCCGTCCCCGTCCAACGACAACGACCAACGATCCCGTCGTCATCGCGGCGGATGCATGGACGCTCATGGAACAGTGTATCAACGGTCAAATCGCCGTCCGAACGACTCAATTCTTCATTCGCCAGGGTTCTTCCATTCGAAGAGGCGCTGTCAGGAAATAACTGCAAAGTTTTCTGAATTGAACGATTGCTTGGGTAGCCAGCGGGCAAGATGCCTTTCTGGTCAATATGCTTTTTCATCCACCAGTTCGCAGTTGACCATTGTGGAACCACGGTATTGGACGAGGATAAGGTGGAGTGTCGTTCCTTTGGCGAGCACGGGGACTTTCCTGTCCTTGGCGTAGGTCGCCAGTTGTCTGAGACCTTCGGCGCGCTGTGCGTCAAGCTCTGTTTTTTTTGTCCCCTTTCTGGCGTGCTTGAACTCCACGATGTAGCTGTGGGGGACGTCGGCGTAGTACGTGCGTTCGGGGAAGAGGAAGAAGTCGCAGTTGCCGTGCGCCAGCTCCAGCTCGGGGCAGACGATGAACTGCGGCAGGTGCCTCATCTCGCACTGGAAATACCCCTGGAGCCGCACTTCGCCGCCGATGCCGCCGCGTATCGGGGTCGTCTCCTCGAAGTTCTTCGCGACCAACGAGAGGAATTCGCGCCACGCGCCCTGGTAGGCGAAGGCGCGCGCGGCGCTGTCCCATTCCAGCCAGTCCTTCGTGGGCGGGAAATACATTTCGCGCAGGAAGCTGAAAATCTGCATCTCGACGCAGGCGTTGGGCACGCCGAAGACGGTTGCGCCCATGCGCCTGCCCGTCATCGAGAGCAGCCCGTAGTAGAAGAAGAGCGAGTGGAAATTCGCCGGCTTGATGATCGCCTCGGCGGGGAATGAATCCACGAGCGGGAACTGCACGCCGCCGGCGACCACGGCTTGCTCCGTCATCGGCAGGGCGTCCTGCGGCTCCAGCCTGAGCACCGTGCGCTGGAGGTCGGCGATGGTCTTCAGCTTCTCGTAGTCGGTGCGGACGTTGGCGTCCACCATGTTCCTCGGCGGCTCCCCCGTATGGACGAGGTGCTTCAGGTGGTAGAGCGTCATGTCCGAGTTGAACACGCACTCCCGGCCGACCTTCTGCTCCGCGAAGCAGTAGCCGTCGTACCACGGCCTGATGGAGCTGACGATCTCCGCGGGCTCCCCCCTGGTGAACCTGCCCGTGCCCTTGAAGTCGGTGTACATCTTCAGGACCTCCGCCTCGGAGAAGCCGAGGGCGGCGTTGAAGTCGGGCTCCAGGGTCAGGTTCGCGGCGATGTTGAAGCCGCTGGTCAGGTCGTCCATCGTCACGGGGGAGACCCCCATCATGAGGATGCGGTCGAAATCGCCCTTGAATTTCTTGAACCAGTTGCGGTAGAACCCCGCGCCGTGGGTGATGTCGCGGTAGTCCTTCACGCCTGTGGCGCGGATCATCTGGTTCGTGAAGTTGTCGTATTCGTCGATGAACAGGTAGACGGGGATGTCCTTTTCCCTGGCTTCGTAAATGGTGGAAGCGAACTTGCTGTCAATCGGTCGATTTTTGAAATCACTGATGAAATTGGCGTCATAACAAATGGGATATCGGTTGACAAACGCCTCAAGCGCATCGGAGATGTGTTGCTCAAATGCCCGCTCCAGTTCTTCCCCCGTTCCACCGATTTTGGAGAAATCGAGTTTCAGCGTCATGAATCGGTTGGCGTTTTTCGTAGGATGCCTGCCAATCCAGAGGTCTCCGAACAACTTCTGGAAATTCTTCTTCTGGTTGAGGTCGTAGTAGCACTCCATCATCGACAGGAAGAGCGACTTGCCGAACCGGCGCGGACGCACGAAGAAAATGAAGGCTCTTCAACAAAAATAATGGGTAGCACTGGCGACAGTGAAAATGATGCGCTACAGTAATGTGCAATTGTCCCCCTTTAGCGTCAACCAGAGAAAGTCTATGGATCTTGTATCCTTTTATCAACGCATTCTTTCCCCTCC
>JAFRLI010000191.1 GCA_017431255.1 Victivallales bacterium | reverse complement strand
GCCACATCTCCGCTGTCACGGCACGAGCGGCAAGGCTGGCACGCAATCGACGGCGGGACGCCGTCGCCACATCTCCGCTGTCACAGCACGCGCGGCAACGCAAGCATGCCTTACTGACGTGCGTGGACGATGGCGGCGATGGCGGAAGCGGTGGCACGGAGGCGGTCGTGGGTTCCCCAGGCGCCGTCCTGTGCCTGGGATTCCAGGAGGTGGACAACGAGGGGATCTCGCCAGCGGGTTTCATCGGATTTCGGGACGCAAAGCCTTGCTCGTGCATACCAAACCCAGGTCTCGGGGGGGATTTGGGCTGGTGGAATCACGGGGAGGTTTTGGATTCCCTTCATCGCGTTGCAGGCAAGTGCCGGGACGCCGTCGGCTTTGGCAAGGGCCTGCAGGAGACGTTCGCCTGCATTGTCTATCCGCCAGGAATCGGTGAGAAACAAGGCGTCCGCGATTTCAAGCAGTTCCAGTGGGGAACAGGTTGAAAAGTCCATTTTTGCGAGAAGCGCACCCTGCTTGCGGAGAAAGGCGCGCTCATGTGGTGCCCGAGAGAGGGCGCGGATTGCGGCGGCGAGGTCGGGCGTTGTGCGGAAGGTTCCTGCTTCGAGTTCGGTACGAATGCGTTTGCGGGCGTTTTCGTAGACGGGGCGAAGAGGTTCCAGATTGCCCTCGAATCCAACCATGTCCAGCGCGATGAGCACATACGACGTGTCGCGCACATTTCCCCACCAGCCATCGGCGTCCCGCATCTGCACGAGTGCCATGCAACCGCGTTCCAGGCACATGTCACTCTCGAGGCGGGGCGAGGTCGAAAGTTCGTCTGCCACTACTAGGCAAGAGAGGGAAAGCAGGCAGGACAGCCAGGCTCTACGGTGGAACATGCGCTGCCAGAGCCCGTGCATCGTGTCACTTCCCGAGGAGTTTTTGCGCAATGCGGACGGTTTCCATCGCGTCCTTCGCATAATGCGCACCGATGGACTTGGCGTACTCTTCGTCCAGAACCGCGCCACCAACGATGAACTGCAGGTTGTCCAGTCCACGCTGATGTGCCAATTCGACGACTTTCTTCATCTCCGTCATCGTCGTGGTCATCAAGGCCGACAGACCGATGACTGTCGTCCCTTCCTTCTCAACTGCCTCGATAATCCGTTCGGGAGGGACGTCCTTTCCGAGATCGATGACCTGGAAGTTGTAGTTGCGCAACATCGTGCAGACGATGTTCTTGCCGATGTCGTGGATGTCGTGGTGGACCGTCGCCATAATGATTTTTCCGACGGGTTCCTTGTTCCCAGCGCTTTCCGCCACAAGCGGTTCCATCTTCGCCATTCCAGCCTTCATCGCCGCCGCACCCGACATCAGTTGCGGCAGGAAAAACTCCTTCTTTTCGTACTTCTCGCCAACCTTCATGATGCCTGCAATGAGGATATTGTCCACAATCTGCGCGGGCGTCATGCCGTCGGCCAGACATTTGTCCAGTTCCTGCAACAAAATCTCCTCCTTGCCATGGATGACGGCGGCAAGCGCGGCTTCCGCTGGCGTCTGGATTCCTGCACTTGCGCTGTTTTCCGCTGCGGATGTGACGGTTACAGAGCCAATACCAGCAGGCTTCGTGTCCTTGTAGCGTGCGATGAACGCTTCGGCATTGGGATCGTGGCGACGCAGGACATTGGTGGCGTGGACCATATCCATAATGTCGGCATTGGAAGGATTGGCAATCGCCATGCTGAGGCCGCGTCCAATCGCCATACCGAGGAACGCGCGGTTGACGAGGTCGCGGCGGGGAAGCCCGAAACTGATGTTGGAGAGGCCGCAGATGGTGCCAGTGCCCAATTCGCGGGTTGCCCATTCGATGGTCTGGAGCGTGATTTCAGCGGCTTCGGGGTTGGCGGAGACCGTCATTACAAGACCATCCACCACCATGTCTTCGCGACGATATCCGTACTTGGCCGCCTCGCTGGCAATTTCGTGCACGACTGCGGCGCGACCTTCGACGGTCATCGGGATGCCGTCGTCCTTCAGGGACCGAACCACCAGCATGGCCCCGTATTTTGCTGCAATCGGCAGCACCTCGCGCAGGCGTGCTTCTTCCCCCGATATCGAATTGAACAGCGCACGTCCCGGATAAAGCCGCAATGCCGCCTCTGCGACGGAGGGCTTCGTTGTATCAATGCACAGCGGCAGGGTGCTTCCTCCAATGAGTTTTGCCACGACCTTGCGCATGACGGCGGCCTCGTCGATTCCCGAAACTCCGCAGTTCACATCCAGAAGCGCGGCGCCCGCGTCGGTCTGTTCGTCTGCAAACTTCTGGATGGTCGTTAGATAGACACCGCCGCTGGCCGTCTTCGCCAGAACATCCTGCAACT
>JAFRLI010000019.1 GCA_017431255.1 Victivallales bacterium | reverse complement strand
GGAAGGTGACGTTTCGCAATTCGTCCAGGCCGCCTGGGAAATGGAAGTGGAGGAGTTCCTGGTCTGGGGAGGACTGGAAGAAGAGGATGTTGCTGAACTGGGAATCGGTGATGGGGGACCCGAATTGGATGGCGTTCTTCGCCTGTGTTTGGACGTTGGTAATTTGGAAGCGCGAGGTTTCGCCGAGTTTGGCAGGGGTTCCATAATGTATGTCGCCGATTTTGATGGCACTGTATCCGTGATGGCCGGCGGGGGAGGTGTCGAGGAGACCATCCAGAAGGATGTTTGTCATACGGACGCCATTCTGGTTGAGGAAACGGACGATGAGATATCCTCCCGCAGAGTATCCTCGGACGTTTCGGATGAGGATATTGTTGATATGTTGTTCGTTGAGGTCGGGGTCCCCGCCGCAGAAATGAGTTTTTTCGCCGCCGGCGGGACGGGGCGGGGCACCGATGGCGGTCAGTGCGATGAGGTCATCGCCCGAATGTCCGGTGATGTTTTCGATGGTGATGTCGCGGCAGCCGTTGCGCAAGTCGAGCCCGTCTTGGTTGAGCCAGTTCACGGGGACGCCGTCGATGACAGGATGTTCATTGGAATTGAAATCCAGTCCTTGGATGTAACCTTGACGGCAATATTCGAGGGAGATGGTCCAGCAGTGCGGCTGTTTGAAATGGAGGTTTTGAATGGAGAAGTTTCTGACTTTGGCGAGCAGGATGCCGATATTTCGCCAGTCGCCGTGTTGCGTTTCACCGTCTTTTCCCTCGTCGGTCCCGTATGTGGTTCGTACGTATTTGTCGTTTTGGAAGAAACCCCTTCCAAACTCCCTGGTGCGAAGCAGTTTGGAATAGTCGCCCGTGGAACGCGGACGGTCCGCGCCCTCGAATAGCACATGTCCCTCGCCAAGGATGTGAACATTGGAAATCCAATCGACATCGGGTTTTCCGACGATGCAGTTAGCGCTGCGGATCCAGTTGTCGCGTGCCTGGTCGGAGAGTTTGATGCGGCAATTGGAGAAAATCAGGGTGGTGTTTTCGGGGACGAGGATGGCGGAATCGAGGAGCCAGAAGTCGCGTGGGGAGAGTTGGTCTGGGATGCGACGTGGGATTCGGACGACCCCGCCGAAATGCGTGGCGTCCCGGATGGCGGCGTTGATGCGGTCGCTGTCGGAGCCGGAATAGAGATTGGGGTCGGCGTAGGGGGATGTCGGTCGCGTCATGGCTTGTCTTGTTGTAACATCGTGGGTTGTAGAAGGATGCAGGTTGGGACGCCCGTGATTTTGAAGGCTTGTACAAGTTCTTGTGCCTGGGGATCTTGGGGAGTGTCTGCGAGGAGGGAAAACTTGGAGAATGTGCCGAGGCGTTCGAGGACGTCAGGATTTTGGAAAGTGGTGGCCTTTAGGGCGGCGCAGGACTTGCAGGCGCGTCCCGTGAAGAAGAGGAAGAGGGGACGTTGGTTGGATTGTGCGTCGGTGACGGCTTCCGCGAGGGTGGTGTGCCAACCGGGTTCGGACAATGGGGCATTCGTGGCGGGGCGGAGCAGGCAAATGGCGGTGAAGAGGTACCAGCCCGCAAAAAGCAGGATGAGAACACCGAATGCAGCGCGCACTTTGACCATCCAGGCTCCAGGACGGGGAACCCGCGCGAGACCTGCCCCCAGAATCGGCCAGGGCAGTGCCATGCCAACGCCAAGAAGGAACGGCAGAAGCAGACCGACGTGCCGTCCGGCGGCAACGAGGGTTCCTGCGAGGAGGAGCGTCCAGAGCAGGACAGGGGCGACGCAGGCACCGGCGAGAATGGCGGAGAGCGCGCCCATGAGGAAAACGCCTGTGGAGGTGCCTGCCTGGGTGGCGCGTCGATAGCGGGAGAGGTCAATGTGGAAGAGGTCGAACATCGCAAGTGCGAGTACGATGAAGATGGCGGCGACGGCAAAGTTGAACCAGGGAGAAGCGTTGATGGTGGCGAACATTCCCCCCGTGAGGACGGTGACGGTGCCGAGAATGCCGTAGGCGAGAGCCATTCCGAGACCGTAGAGGAGTCCCCGGCGGAAGCCGTCGGAACGTGAAGGGCTGCGGTCGCCGGCACCGATGATGGCGAGCGTGATGGGCATCATTGGAAGGACACAGGGCGTGAGATTGAGGAGAAAGCCGAGTGGGATGAGGAAGAGCATCGCGAGCAGGAGACCGTATTTGTCAAAGGTGCGGGCGAGGGGATTGTCGTTAAGCGTGGTTGTTTGTTGGGAGGAGGAAGGTTGGGACCAGGCGAGGAACTGTTTGGCGTCCATGTAACCGACTCCTTCGGCGAGGATTTGGAAGCCGGGAAGGCCTTTTTCACTGCTGGCCGGAGTGGTATTGTTGGCGATGGGAGTGACGCCGAGTTCGTCTTGTGGTGTGAGGAGGAAATCGGTTTTCTGGGGAAGGAGGCAGAGGTCTTCACGGCAACCTTGCCAGTGGATGGAGACAGGAAGCGGGGAGGGGAGGGAGGATGCTTGGAGTTTCCAGGTTCGCGTGTAGGTTCCGGTATCGAAAGCGGGGCGGTCGTCCCCTTCGTGAACCGTTCCGTGAAGTGAATCTGCAACCTCTGCTGTAATTCCTTGCGGCAGTTCCAGTTCCAAAGCATCTTCATAGAGATGGCAATCCTTGTCTACCGTGAAGGTGAGATGGAGAAAGAACTCCTTGTTCTTGGCATTCTGGAGGACAGGCTGGAAGGTCGCCAGGTCGGCAGCGGCCAAAGAGAACGCGAGAAAGAAGAGAAAAGCGTGGAGGTATTTCATTTAGATTCCCTTTATGCGGTTGTGGATTTCTAGAAATTGTTCATTGGGGTCGCGGGAGCGGAGTACAGGGAGGTCTCGTCCCTGAAGGCGCAAAAGGCCGTGTGAAGTTTCGATGAGGAGGCGATTGTCGCGGACGGAGATGGAAAGGATGCCCCGTTCGGTTGCGTCGATGCGGAGTTTGTGCCAGTTGAGGAGGGTTTGCGCTTCAGGAGGAATGGGACCGAAGCGATCCTGGAGCTCCTCCGTCCAGTACTCGCCCGAGCCCTGGCAGACCGCCACGAACACCGTGCGGTTCTCCTCCTTCAGCTGCTGCATGTAGTCCAGCGGATCGGTCTGGATCTGCATGTCGGTATACTGGGCCTCATAGTCGTAGAGCTGCGCCTGGACGTCCCAGGATCGATCCCAGTCGGCGCTGCGCCGATCGCCGAGGCCGTAGTTCGCCTTCATCCATCTGGAGAGGAAAACGCTGACCTTTTCAGCCCCCTTCGCGTTCATGTGCTGGCCGCCGTCCGGGGTATCCGTCGACCAGTCCAGGCCGATATCCTCGTCGTTGAGATCCAGGAAACGGATGCCCCGCTGGTCCGCCATCTCCTGGATGACGGCGTGCTTCTCCGGGCCCCAATACCCGGAATAGGACTTCGTCGTCCGCACGGGGACCTTGACCAGCACCAGCTCGCAGCCGTTCTGGCTGCAAAGGTCCTGGATCATGTCCAGGTATTGCGCGTTCGCCGCCAGGCTGTTGCGCAGCGATTTCATCTTCTTCTCGTCCGGCTCGCCCTCGATGGCGTCGGCCTTGGAGCCGCTGACCCGGGTCGTGACGATGTGCCCCTTCAAGAAGAAAACCTGATCCAGATGGAGGTCGACGTAGGAATCCTCCGTGAGCAGGTAGTTGGTGTGATAGCGCAGGACCGGCAGGAGGGTGTTGACGATCTCCTTCGATTC
>JAFRLI010000190.1 GCA_017431255.1 Victivallales bacterium | reverse complement strand
CACGAATGACCGCGAAAGAATGCTGCTGTGTTCGGGCACGCATGGGATGGTAAGAACGCTCCTGCGTTATGCGTGGCCATCGGCGTAGAATTGAGTAACGGAACCTGCATGGCGTTCCCATCGGCCGGGGGAGGCCTCCGGCCGATGGGGGACCCTTGCACATCCCCCGAGAGTATTCTACGACGTAAACTTGAACGCCTCTCCAAGAATCGCCCCTTCCTGCAACTTGCACCTCCCCCGAGAGTATTCTACGACGTAAACCCCGCATAACGCGGGCGCGTTCTTGTCTTCCCAGACGTGCCAGGAACCTGAATCACGAATGACCGCGAAAGAATGCTGCTGTGTTCGGGCACGCATGGGATGGTAAGAACGCTCCTGCGTTATGCGTGGTCGCCGGCGTAGAAAAAACTTGGCGTTCCTGCGGTGTTCCTCCATCGGCCGGAGGCCTCCCCCGGCCAAAGGCCGGGGGTCCGCTGGAAGGCCGGGGGTCCGCTGGAAGGCCGGGGGTCCGCTGGAAGGCCGGGGGGCCGCTGGATGGTATAATATTGTACTTTTATTCAAAATCAATTTGCAATTAAAGGATATGATGCTATCTTATATAAGAATTTTCAAGATACCATCAATAAAAAAGGAGAAATGGAAAAATGGAGTTCATAAATGAGAATGATCCTACCTTAAAAAGAACGATGCATCTTCCTCATTCGCTACGGAAAAACATCATTCAATTCGTTACCTTTTCTGAAAAAGATTCTGTTCCAGAATATATCCTTAAACGCTGGAAATATGAACTTCAGTTATTAAAGGATTCTCAAGCAGGAGGAAGTCAACTATCTTCTATGATAGCTGAAATGAATGACGCGGTTCAATGGAAAACGAGGCGTCGTGAACTGGCGACGCGAATTGAAAAGTATTGTCATACTTATCAGAGCGGAGGGCGTTTTGGGGATCCGAACATTGCTCAAATCATTTTGGACGCTCTTAGATTCAAGGAATCTCAAGGGCTGATCGAATTATTAGCATGGAGTATTATGCCAAATCATGTACATTTGATGTGGTTGTTGAACCATACGACATGTGGGAAGGTTTTGGGTCCCATGAAATCCTTTACGGCAAAGAGGATTAACGAGTATTGTCATAGCAGTGGATCAGTTTATATGCCAGATTATTACGATGTGGATATTTGTTATGAAAAGCAATTTTATCGTGTGCTTCAGTATATTTTAGACAATCCCAGCAACGGGGCAGGAAATCCTCTATTTACAGGAGCAAAAGAGAACCTGGTGTGGTGAGAATACTTTGGTCCGCTGACGCACAAGGGGGGGGCGTTGTGGAGATTTTAGTATTTTTTACGGGGGGGTATTATTATAGGTTATCGATTTGAAAAAGGGAAAGGCATAGTTATATTATAACGATGTCTTTTTTCGGGGGTGCATATCGCTCCCAAAAGGTTGCCTTAAGGCGACCTGAGACTTAAGTTGATTGTAAGTTATGGTGAGGTAAGATGGCTTGGAACATTGTCGAAAACGGTAAAATCTTAACAGTTCTGATAGAGGGTCATTTTGTTGCGGCAGTGGCTTTGGAACTGAAAAAGGAACTGCTTGAAAAAGTTCAAGCAGGCACGAACGTGCTGTTTGACTTGTCGAAGATGGTTCATATTGACGCGACGGGTCTAGGGGTACTTGTGCAGGTATTGCAGAAGGTAAAGGCCGATAACGGCAAGGTCATTCTGGCAGGTTTGCAGGAAGGTCCAAAGATCGTTTTTGATATTACGAATGTCAGTCATGTGTTTGAAATCGTCCCCACTTTGAAGGACGCCAGGTTTTAACGGTTTCCGATAACTTCGGTGGTTGTACTTGGGTGAGTTTGTGGTTGGGGTGGCACCGCAAGGGAATCAGTAGTTCTGAAGTTGTTGTGAGATGAAGTTGTTAGTTTCCTGCATTCCGTTTGATGACAACAAGAGCGGAATCTCCGTGTATACACGGGAAGTCGTGCGGGAATTATCGAGCCAGGGTCACGAGTTGACATTGCTTCTGGAGCCTGGCAATCGGGAGGAGAGCCTGTGCGCGAAACACCATTGCAAGATGGCACCGAACTGGACGCGAAGCGCGGGGCTGAGCACATTCTGGCATTTTCTACTTTTGCCGATGTGGATTTGGTGGCACAAGAAGCAGTTTGATGGTTTTGTCATCTGCGCGGCGACCCGTCGCATGTGTGCATTCTATCCTGTGGCGACGACGGCGACGGTGCATGATTTGGCAAACTTCCGTATTCCCGGGAAGTATTCTCGCCTGCGGATGTTCTATCTGGCGCATGTTTTGCCGCATTATGTGAAGAAGGCGCAGAACCTGATTGCCATCAGCGAGACCACGAAAGCGGATATGGTAACGTACTGGGGCTGCCACCCTGAGGACGTGACTGTGCTCTACAACGGCTGGCGCGCACCGGCGTCGATTTCGTCTGCTCAGGCGCATGGAGAAGCACTCTTGTACATCTCCCGCATCGAGCATCCTGGCAAGAACCATGTGCGGCTCATCGAGGCGTATGGACGGCTTCCCCGCGAACTCGCCGCCGCGCATCCGCTGCTGCTTGTGGGGCAGGATTGGAAGGACGCCGAGGCGGTGCACCAGGTCGCGCAGAACTCCCCGAACGGAGAGTATATCCAATTCAAGGGATTTGTGGAGGATTTGGAGCCGCTCTGGCAGCAGACGGGCTACTATGTGTTCCCGAGTTTGTATGAAGGATTCGGGCTGTCGCTGGTCGAGGCGATGGCGCGTGGGATTCCGTGCGCGTGTTCCGGGAATGGTGCGCTGGGTGAGGTCGCGGGAGATGTGGCGCTGACCTTCGATCCCGAGAACTCCGAGGACATCGCCAAGACCCTGGAACATCTTTTGACTCTTTCGAAGGACGAGTGCCGCGAGCGCGTCACCCGTGGTCTGTCGCACATCCAGAAGTTCTCGTGGAGCGCGCATGCGGCAGGGCTGGCAAAGAAGATTGCGACGGTGCCGGTTTTCGGGATTCCCGTCGCGCGCGTGACGGAGGATGAAGCGGTAGAGCACATCGTGCAAATCGCGAAGGCTCCCAAAGAGCGGACGCAGTTTGTGGCGACGCTGAACGTGAACTTCGTGTCGAATGCGGTGAAGTGTTACCCGTTGCGCGGGGATGAGGAACTTTGGGGATATTTGCGGAAAGCGGACTTTGTGACGGCGGACGGGATGCCGCTGGTGATTTTGTCGCGTCTGGAGGGATGTCCTTTGCCGGAGCGTGTGACGGGCGCGGATTTGGTGCCGCGGCTGTTTCATCGTTTTTCGGAAGAGAAACTTTCGATGTACATCCTGGGAGGGAAAGAGGAAGATTTGCAGAAGGCATTTGCAAAGTTGCCGTCAGTGAAGATTGTGGGGACGGACACTTCCATCGTGGATTTGAAGGAACCGCAACCCGAAATCTTGGAACGCATCAACCAGGCCAGGCCAGATTTGCTTCTGGTGGCGCTCGGCAATCCCAAGCAGGAACTCTGGATGGGACGCAACCGCGATCGATTGCACATTCCCGTGATGATTGGAGTGGGTGGTACCTTCAATTTCATCGCGGGCAGCGTCAAACGTGCTCCCAAATGGATGCAAAAATGCTGCCTGGAGTGGGTTTTCCGGATCGTGCAGGAGCCGGGACGGCTCTGGAAACGATATGCAGTCGATATGGGGAAGTTCGGCTGGCTGGTGTTGAATCAATTCTTCGGGAGGCGCTTCAGATGAAAATTGCACACATTCTGAGACGTCTTTCCTTCCAGGACTGGGGCGGTACCGAGCAGGTCGTCTGGAACCTCGCCAAGGCGCAGGCGAACGCAGGGCACGAAGTCCGCATTTTTGCCACGACCGCCCTCTGCCAAACCCGCCAGGAGACGGTGGACGGTCTGCAAATCCTGCGTTTCCCGCCCATCTACCCCTGGTGGCCTATGCCTCAAAGCCTAGTGGAGACTCTCGACCGCAAGGGTGGAAACCCCTTCGTGCCAGGTCTCGCCCGCGCCATCCGCGAATGGATGCCTGATATTATCCATTGTCACGCCATGGGGCGCATCGCCGAACTTTGCATCCGCCTCGCCGGCGAACTCAAGCGACGCTGCTTCATCTCCCTGCACGGCGGTGCAGCGAACGTCCCTGCCGAAGAGGCACGCAGCCTGAAGGCTCCCACACGTGGACGCCTGCCCTGGGGCAAACTCGTGGAACGCCTGCTCGGCTGGACGCGGCGCGTGCCCGAGGATGCGGACGGCATCGTCTGCGTCGGCCAGGACGAGTGCGAGCACTACCAGGCAGTCCATCCGCACGTAATGTACCTGCCGAATGGGGTGGATATGGAGCGTTACGAGCCGTGCCGCCTGCACGAAAGGCGTTCCTTGCAGGAGGAATGCCGCGTGCTCTGCGTGGCACGGATTGATCGACAGAAAAACCAGCGCCTGCTCGTGGAGGCATTGGCCAACCATCCGCAGATGGAGCTGCGCCTCGTGGGACCCATCACGCAACCAGACTATGCGGAGGAACTCAAGAACCTCGCATCAGAACGCGGTTGCGAGTGTCGCCTCACCATGACGGGGGCACTCCCGCACGACAGCAACGAACTCCTCTCCGAATATTCCTTTGCAGACGTGTTTGCGCTCCCCAGCCGTCACGAGCCCTTCGGGATTGCGGTTCTGGAGGCGTGGGCTGCGGGGTTGCCCGTCATCGCGAGCGATGTCGGCGGGTTGGGACGTCTTTGTGCCGCACATCCCCAGGCGGCGTTGACTTTCGAGCCAGGGAATCTGGCTGCTTTCGAGAATGCGTTTGAGCGTCTTGGCAAGGATGCGGCGCTCGTGAACCAAATGAGAACCGCAGGACTGGCTGCTGCCCGCAACTATGATTGGCGGGTTCTTGCCCGGCGTCTGGTGGAGTTTTACTCCGTAGCAAAATAAGGAACAAAGAGTATGGAAGAGGTTACGACTGAACTGGAACGAGCGCAATTACAGAAATTGCTGGCGTTTCGGGACTTGTGCTTGGTGCTCATTCGCAAGTGGAGTTGGCTGTTGTTTTTGTCATTTGTATTGCTGTTTGCCCTGTTTACGGCATACGTCTTTGACCGTCTGTCGAACAGCGTCAAACGTTACACAGCCACGACGAAACTGCTGTACTCCCCGCGAACCGTCACGAAGGTGCATCCGCCCGAGGACAGGCAACTGCATGGCATTCTGGACCGTGTATCGCTGAAGCGGCGCGTGAGCAAGACGGTCAAGATGTCCGTGCTGGAAGAGATGTGCCTGGGTAGCGATTTGTCCGTGCGCCAAGAACGGCGACCCACCAATCTGTACACGTTGACCGCGAGCGGCTCCTCCCGCGAACTCGCCATCGAAAAGGTCAATACCTATGCAGAAGTCCTGATTGATGAATATGTCGCCTATCGCTACCACGAACTCATGAAATGGACCGATACCCTCGAACAGCGTAAAAACAAGTTGCGCGAGCAGATTGCGGCGATGGATTCCGAGGAGACGATTGAGAAGAGCCGCACGGGGGTCTTTTCGCCCGTCGATGAACTGGCCAATTTGAACCGATTGATTTCCGACCAGCGCAACAACCTGGCCTCCCTCAACGTGCAGTATGTCAATGACGAAGTCAAGAAGAAGCGTTTGGAGAAGGCGGTCGGGAAAATGGGGGAGGCCATCATACGCTGTGCGCCCCTGATTCGCAAAAAGAGCGAGCAACTTGCGGAAATGGACAAGGAACTGGCGAAGTTGCGGGAAATGTATACCGACTTGAATCCCAGGGTTCTCGGCAAGTTGGATGACCGCCGGAAACTGATGGAAGAATATGCGGTGATGTTGAAGGAAAACGGGATTGATGGGATCACCGTGGAAGAGGTCGAAGCTCTGGAGTATTCCGCGCAGGCATTGGCAGATGTGACGCTGCACATGGAGGTCCTGGGCGAGAATGTGCGTTCTTTGGAGAGCCAACTCAAGTCGAACGAGGAAAAGAGCGCGGTGCTCACGCAGTCGATCCCCGTGCTGGAGCGAATCCGTGTCAAGCGCGATGAATTGGAGAAGGCGTTGCGGACTCTGGACGAGCAACAAGGGGACATCGAATACATTATGATGGCCGCCAAGAACGATATTCATCAGATTGAACCGGCCGCCGGCGCCTCGGACCGCTCGCCCCTGAATCTGAAATATCTCGCAGTCGTTCTGCTCGGCGCCGTCGTCTGTACCTTTGCCATTGCTGTGGTGCTGCTGTTTATTGAATTGATTTGGGGGCACGTGCGCGGTGCGGCTGAACTGTCCATCTATGATGG
This sequence comes from Victivallales bacterium, assembly GCA_017431255.1. GTDB lineage: Bacteria > Verrucomicrobiota > Lentisphaeria > Oligosphaerales > Oligosphaeraceae > RGIG2581. Next base: position 11,336 of record JAFRLI010000190.1, on the reverse strand, counting down.
CTTTCACATCTTGGGGTCGTTGCCGAAGCCCAATGTTCTGGACGAGGAAATCGAACAGGACGTTATGGGCGTGGTCGCGTTGAACTTCAGCAATACGGAACTTCCGAAAAGCATTGTGCTGGTCTGTACCATGTTGGGTGTCGATAACACCGAACCCTTCTTTGAGAAAATGAAGTTGTCCCTTGCCATGGGTGGGAAGACCTGTTTCTTCCTGGAAGTCGTACCGAGTTTTGACTTCCGGCCGCCCGAGGGCGACATTCAGGAGATGATCACGGTCCTGCGCCAAGGCGAGCACGGCTGGTTCCCCGTCGAAAACCGCTATATGCTTTCGCCCCCTGAAATGCAGATGTTCCATAAAGATTTGGAGAAGTTGCACAAGGAGTTCGACCATGTTTTTATTATGATGCCGGAAGATTTGCGGCAGAGCGGTAAGTTCCTGTGGCAACTTCTGGAACTCTGTGAAAGTACGCTGACGATGATTTCCTATTCGTCCACTCCACGCGCCGAACTCAAGTTCCTGCGGCGACATGTGGATGAGGCTTCCAAGGCAATGATGTTTGTTGTGACGGACGTCCCGAAGGGAGTCGTCCGAAAGGAGATGGAATTAGATGAAGTTTAAAAAGATGTTGCTTTGGGCGTTGCTGACGGCGCTCACGGGATGCTACCCGGGTCGAATGACCAATCGATACAATTCCTTGGTTGGCAATGTCGAAAAAGACAATGCCGTCTTGGAGGAAACGGGTCAGGACGAAGAGAGCGAGCGGAAGCGAATGGAGTTTCTCAAGAACCTCTATGAAGAGGATGATTCTATCTACCATATCAACGCCGGGGACAAGCTGGAGGTGCGCGTGTATGGTCAGGAAGAACTCAATTCGCTGACCAGGGTCAGTCCCGATGGATATTTGGGAATCCTGTTTGCCGGTCAAATCAAGGTTTCGGGCAAGACCATTGCCGAGGCAAGTGCGGAAATTGAGAAGGGGCTGTCTCCCTATATCAAGCATCCTGTCGTCGGAATCTCGGTGGTGGAAGTCTCCAGCGAAACCGTGACGATGGGCGGCAGTTGTAGCAAACCGGGACTGGTCCATATTTCCGCAGGTTCTCGTCTGGCGGACGCCTATGCGCAGGCGGGAGGCAGCGCGGAACGGCTCTTCAACGGCGTCGATGTCGATGTCGCGGATTTGGAGCATTCCATTTTGGTGCGGGACGGCAAGGTGTTGCCTGTGGACTTTCAGGCGGCCATTATGTGTGGCGACCCCCTCAATAACGTCAAACTTCACAAGGGCGACTACATCTTCATTGCACAGCGCATGGAATCGAGCATCACGATCTGCGGCGAGGTGGGACATCCGCATCGCCGCCTCTACGAAGCGGGCATGGGCCTCATCGAGACGCTGACGGCCGCCGGCTGGATGAAGGACACCCACTGGAATCATGTCATCATCATTCGAGACGGTTTGAGCAATCCCAAGATGTACAAGATCGATGTGGACAGCATTTTGAACGGCTCCGCCAAGAACGTCCATTTGAAGGCAAACGACATTGTCTACGTCCCCAAGGACAATCTCTCGGAGTTCAACGTGTTTGTACACAAGCTGTTCCCGACGGCAGAACTGATCCAACTCCTGCGCTCCAAGGCATTCCGGGTTTCCTTCTAGTTCATGAAGCTGCTGGTATTCATCCTGACCGTGCTTGCGATGCCGCTGCTGGCGTTTGTGCTATCGTTCACGCGGCATTGGTTCAAGTACGTGTATGTCGGCATCATGGTGGCGATGTGCTTGTACCAGCAGACCTCCATCAACTTCTTTTCGCACGAACTCTACCGTGGAAGTTCCCGAGGGATGGAGGTGAGTCTGGCGCATTTGATGGCAATGGTGCTCATCGGAGCACTGTTGCTGGCGCATCGCTTCCGACGCTGGGTACCCGACAAGGGATATTTTCTGTACATCATCTATTTTCTTCTGTGCCTGCCGAGCTTCATGAATGCGGAAAGTCATCTGTACGCTTGGTTCGAGATCTGGAAGATGATCATGCTATATGTGTTCTATATCGCAGTCTACAACTATCTGAAGGTGACCAACGACCTGGAAACCGTGTCTGTCACCTTGGCGTGCTTCACCATCGTCAATTTTCTTACCATTGTCTACAACCATTTTTCTGGCGTCTACCAGCCACATGGTCTCTTCCCGCACCAGAACAGTATGGCCATGGCGATGCACCTCTTCGGCACCATTTTCTTTGCAGCCTATTTGACGAGGCGCCTCTTCAAGCCCTTCGGCATCCTTTGTATCCTCGCCTTTTTCTGCGGTGCAGTGGCGACCCTGCGCTCCTATTCCCGCATGGCCATCGCCTTGATGCCCATCGGATACGGTCTGGTTGCCTTGGCCTGCCTCGTTAGGGATCGGCAACGGAGCCACTTTTATCGTTATATTGCCGTGATTGTGATTTCAATCCTCGGACTGGCTGTGATGATGCCCCGCATTGTCGAGCGGTTTCAGCGTGCGCCGTCTGCGTCAGGAGATACTCGCAAGGAACTGGCGTTGTGCGCCTGGGAGATGATTAAGGACAAGCCGATGCGCGGGGTCGGCATCAACAACTGGGGATTGAAAATCAACCTGCCTTACGAATATGCTCTGCGTGCGGGACGTGTCCCCAATCGAAAGGAGGGCTATTTGGATGGTATCGTGGAGACGGTCTATCTGTTGGTGTGTGCGGAATGCGGCATTCCCGCGCTGTTGGCGATGCTGGCCTGGTTCGGCTGGTATTATCACTTGAGCATTCGCAATATGCGGCGCTGGCGACGAACAGACTGGTTTTTCCTTCCGGCGGGCGCCTTCGGCGGTCTGACCATCACTTTTATGCAAAGTTTCTTTGAATGGGTGCTGCGGCAGCAACTCAACCTCATCTGCCTCATGTTCCTCTTCGCCATTCTCTCCTATCTCAATTCCACAAAACCAATACGCCCCAAGATCCATTACCGCATTCGCAAGGTAGAAAAAGTGCAAGTCACGTCATGATTTCCGCGAACATTCTCATCCGCGCCCATAATGACGAGGCCATCATTGGACGCACCCTGCAGGCCGTCTTCGCTCAAAAAAACGATTTCCCTTTTGAGGTCATTTTCTGTGACGACGCCGCTACCGACCGCACGCGCGAAATCGCTGCCAGGTTCCCTGTCCGCTTCCTCGAACGTCCAGGTGCACCGTACAAGCCAGGACGCACCTTGAACGCGCTCGTGCAGGCCGCTAATGCCGATTTGCTCGTCTTCAACAATTCTGACGCCGTCCCGCTGGATTCCTCCTGGCTCGCGAACCTCGTTTCCCCGCTTCTCGAAAAGCCGCAGCAGCCCCGTTTCGCTTTCGCCAACCAAATGCCACGCCAGGACGCGACCGCGCTTGTCCGCAAGGATTCCGAACGCGCCTTTGGAGATGGGAAAATCCAGGCAACCTGGCGCTTTTTCTTTTCCATTGCCAGTGCCGCTACTTGGCGAAAGACGCTTGTGGAAGTCCCGTTTGACGAGCAGATTCCATACTCTGAGGACGTGGAATGGGCCTGGCGGAACTCGCGCCGTCCCGAGGCACCTGTCGAAATCGTCTATTGCCCGAATGCGCTCGTAGAACACTCGCACAATTACCCGTTGCCGGCACTGGCGAAACGTTATCGCGGCGAAGGGCTGGCGGACCGCATCATCTTCGGGGACGCTCCTAACCTGGTTCGCGAACTGGCGGGCGCCGCACGCGAAACCCTGCGGGACTGGAACTATCTGATACGTCGCCCTGCCGACTGGGCAGAGTTCCCCATGGCTCCTGTGCGGCGTTTCGTCCAGCGATTCTCCCATTGGCGGGGAATGCGCGACGCTGACAAAAGGAGGAATCCCATATGAGAATCTACGTCTACTTGGAGAGTGCCTCCGTCAACAGCGGTCTGGAAATCTACGCGAAACAGTATGTCGCCGAACTGCGCAATGCGGGGCATGAGGTCACGCTTTCGCATGAACTTCCCGCCAATGGCTGGGAGGAGTTTGACGAGGCGGTCATCCAGAAATGCAATGACGCCAGCGTGCTGGAGCAATTCCCGCCCGAAAAGACGACCTTCTTTGTGCACGATCACGAATCCATCTGCCCGCGCGGGTATGCCTACACGCCCTGCAAATGCAACTGCACGCGGCCAGGCGGTCTCTGGCCTTGCCTCTTTTGCGCACCGCTTTGCCGAAACGCATTCTCTGCGTTGAAGCGCGTCCTGTCCCAGGGGCGTCGGAAACGTGCGATGGCGCGGTTTCACCGGCTGGTGGTGCTGTCCCAATTCATGAAGTCACGCCTTCTCGCGAACGGCTTTGCCGCCGAGCGCATTGAGGTGCGTCCTCCGAAAGTGCTGCCGTTCGGCAACGGAGCCCTGGAATCGGACGAGCCGATTCCCGAGGATTTGGATTTGCTGTATGCGGGGCAGTTGATTCGCGGGAAAGGGGTGCATTTTCTGTTGGAGGCGATGGCGCGAATGGAGCAGAAGCGTCGTTTGGACATCATTGGCTCTGGCAACATGGAGCCGCAACTGCGCGAAATGGCGGCGCACCTGGGGCTGGCGGAACGCGTGCGGTTCCACGGATTCCAGCAGAACACCCGCAAATGGATGGCTGCCGCGAAATGCGTCGTCGTGCCGAGCATTTGGCAGGAGCCCTACGGCCTCGTGGCAGCCGAGGCGGTCTCATTGGGCAAGCCGGTGGTCGCATTCGCTTCGGGCGGACTGCCGGAAGCGTGCCAGGGAAAGGCGCTCCTCGTCCCTACGGGCGACATCGCTGCACTAGCCGACGCCCTAGACGGCAAAATCCACGACACCCCTGTCCGCGTCTTCGTCTTCATCGACGCACTGGGATGGAAGCAGGTCCAGAAGTACAACTTCCTTCCCGAATTGCTCCCGCATCGGCGCAGCATCGAAATGCAGTTCGGCTACAGTTGCACCGCAATTCCCACCATCTTGACGGGCGAGCGTCCCAATGTCCACGGACACCTCACCTTCTACGAATGGGCACCGGAACAGAGTCCTTTCCAAAAGATGAAGTTTCTGGCACCGTTCCTGCGTCCGGCTAGTTTCTGGCGGCGGGGACGCGTCCGCAATGTCCTTTCTCGAATCGTCCGTTGGTTTTACGGATTCACGGGCTATTTCCAACTCTACGCCGTTCCTCTGGAACGCCTTCCCAAACTCGACTACTGCGAGAAGAAGGATTTGTTTGTGCGAGGCGGGCTGGCCCCCGTCAAAAACCTCGCGGATGTCTGGAGTGAACAAGGCTTGCGGTATCATATCTCCGATTGGCGAATGCCCGAAGAGCAGAATCTGCAAATCGCGGCGACGCTACTGGCCAAGGGAACCCTCGACCGCGCATTCGTCTACGCCGCTGGCTTCGATTCTCTGCAGCACGACCATGTCGGACAAGACGACGTCCTGCAAAAACGCCTGCAACTCTACGCCACCGCCATCCAGAATATCTATCGCGCCCTGCAGCAGGCGGGACGACCATTCGAATTGACCGTCTTCTCCGACCATGGAATGACCCCGTTGCGAGGCACCGCCGATGTCCCCGCCGCCCTGGATTCCACGGGACTACAGTGGGGACGGGACTTTGCCAGCGCCGTCGATTCCACCATGGCGCGATTCTGGTGGCTCAAGGACGGTGCACAGGAAAAGGTGCGCGAGGCTTTCTCCCAGCACAAGATTCCTGGACACTGGCTCACTCCCGAGGAAATCCAGTATCACGGACTCGCACGTACCGACCGAAAGTTCGGCGATGCCATCTTCCTCGCTCCACCTGGCATTCAATTCGCTCCCTGCGACATGGGTATCAAACCCCTCCATGGCATGCATGGATTCGACCCGGCCGACGAGGATTCCCTCGCCTGCTGCCTTTCCACCAAACCCCTCCCACCTTCCATTACACGAGTCTGCGACTACTTCACCCTCATGAAGTAACGACGACGGCCCCCCGGCCGATCGAGGAACCTTGCAAATCTCCCACGATGACTCTACGCCGTCGATACTTTATGCAAGAAAAATGAATTATTGGCTTGCAAAGTGCAATGCACCCTTTATATTAATTTAAGGGGGATTGCATAGAACTGAAAAGGTTTTGTGAAATCGCTTTCAAAAGGACATTGCAGTAATGAATAGTGTGACACAAGAGAAGAGCATTGATGAGTTGCTAGCGGAGTTGTCGGCCAGACGTCGTTACAATCTCTGGCAGGACTGTCGTATGTGTCTTTGGCAGTGGCATACACATAGTTTTGATATTGCGAAACGCTTGCTGGATTTGGCAATCGGTTCGGCAGGCTTTCTGGTGTTTCTCTGCGTTTTGCCGTTTGCCGCATTGCTGGTGAAGCGTTCGAAGGGACCTGTTTTCTATTCGCAGGTACGAGTCAAGCAGAATGGTCAATTTTACAGGTGCTACAAGTTTCGCTCCATGATGGAAGGTGCGGAAGAGCGGCAGGATGAAATTATGGACCACAATGGTCAGGAGGATCGTTGCCGATTCCACAAGAAGGCGGATGACCCGCGCATTACGAAGGAAGGCCGTTTCTTGCGGAGCACGAGCATTGATGAGTTTCCGCAGTTCTGGAATGTGCTGCGCGGGGACATCAGCATTGTCGGTCCGCGTTCCCCGCTGCCGTCCGAGGTGAAGATGTACACGCCAGATGGTCGCAAGCGTCTGGATGTGATTGGAGGGCTTACCTGCTATTGGCAAACCCACGGCCGAAGTGATGTGCTTTTTCCGGAACATTTGAAGTTTGACAAGCAGTACATCAAAAAGGCAAGCATCTTGCAAGACATAGAGTTGGTTGGGATGACGATTCCTGCGGTGTTAAGCAGAAAGGGGGCATGCTGATGAAAGGCCTCCTTCTGGTTCCTACCATTGAGGAAACCGAATGGGTGCAGACGGTCTTTCCTGGATTGAGTCCGGCACTGTTGCCCATCTGCGGCAAGCGGTTTATCGACTATGCCATAGAGCAGGCCTGGCTCTGGAACTTCGATGTGGTGGAAGTGCTGGATTGGCACTACTCCGAGGCACTGGCAAAGGAATTGTCGGTGGTGGAACGGAATATCCTGCCCGTCTTCTATGAAAAAGGAGAAGGACCGCTCCCGAAAACCCTCGATGACCTCAAACGCCTCTCCACTCCCCTCACGGAGAATATCAATCGGGACATCTCTGTGGTCTGGGGATTGCAATTGGATCGACGCCGGGCGCGCTCCCTCTCCGAATGGCACAACTCCAATCTGGACATGCTGGCCGCAAATCTGGGAAATCCCGAGGCGGTCTTCACGATTCCTGGCTATTTTCAGAAAGAAGGACTCTCCCTGGGGCGCGACGTGAAGTTGGGAAAAGGGTTCCAGTACGACGCTCCCGCGCTTCTGATGAACGAAGTCCGCTGCGAGCGCAATGTCCATATTCAGGGCCCCTGCATCGTCGGAAACGGCTCCTACATCAGCGAGGGAACCCACCTCGAACGGACGGTCATCTGCGACAATACCTACATCGGTCCCAATTTGACATTGACCGACAAGATCGTCCGGGGAAATCGTGTCATCGATACTGTGACAGGTGCCTGGATCGACATCGAAGAGCCTGGCATGGCCCGCAAGGTGGTTCCGCAATTTGCCTGGCTGGACAAGATTCTGAAGTTGCTGGGCGGCACTCCTACTCTTTGGAGAGCGTGATTTCATGGGAAGGCACGCCTACGATTCGCCAGAAATGGACCGATTGGTCGAGGAGGTCATTTCTGGCGTTGGTGCCGAAATCGAGGCGTTGCAATTGCCGATGCTGGCGGGCGTAGTTTTGGGAGGAGGCTATGGCCGCGGCGAGGGAGGTGTGGTTCTGCGTCCGGGAACCCCGCCTGCGCTTTCCAATGATTTGGACTTCTATGTCGTCACCAAGGCCGACGCCACAAACGCGGATATTGCAGCCATCGGCACCGCATTGCACCCCATCTCCGAGAAATGGACGGAGAAACTCGGCGTGGACGTGGATTTCTGCGAGGCAAAGACTCCCTGGCGACTCGTGCACGACCAGGAACGCCTTATGATTCAGGAACTGGTGCACGGCTATGTGGACGTGGTCGGCGAGAAAGGCGAACAGTTGTTCCGCGAGGTGGCTCGTCGCTCCCCGGAGGAATTGCCCTACACGGAGGCATTGCGGCAGTTGGTCAATCGCGGGGCGGGGTTGCTTCTGGCGTCGGAGTCGGGTCGCGAGCCAGTGTTTGTGGCGCGCAATCTCAACAAATGCGTTCTAGGCGCAGGAGACGCGCGGTTGATTGCTTCGGGACGTTACTGCTGGGCTGCGGTAGACCGCGCCAAACGTCTGGACGACCCGCTTTATTCGAAGGCGCTCGCGTGGAAATTCCGTCCCCAGCCCGAACCAATCTGCACGTTTGAACAGGCGCGCCAAGTTTGGCTGGACGCCTTCGCCGAGGTGACTTCCCGCCCCTTCCCGTCACGCTCCTTCTATCACGCCTTGCGATGGCTCGTGCGACGCCGCACCATCGGACCCATTCGCACCCTCGGACTCCCTCCCATCCTGCGCATTTTGCTCCAAATGCATCCCGTCATTCGGGACAACGCCCCGTTCCCGGCTTCCCTCAAACAGGACTGGCTGCGTTTTCAGTAGCGATCTGGAGTCCTTAGCCGTGGCTTTATGTTTTGAGGAGGGTTCGTGCGAGGGAGAGTCGTTTTTCGCGGACGAATCGTTCGAAGGCGATTTTGGCGGCCATCATCTGTTCGAGGGTATTTTCCTGGGTACGTCGTTTCCCGAGATATTTTCGTGCTTCGGCGGCGAGGGTAGCGATTTCGGGGAGGATGTCCGTACGGTGGAGTTCCTGGAGTTGCTGGGGGGAGAGGAGTTGTGCGAGGAAGTCGTCGTGAACGAGTCGCATGAGATTGCGGTAGCGATGGGCGACTTCGACGCCGAGGAGTTGGGAGCGTCGTGAACTGGCATAGAAGATTCCGAGGTAACGGGAGACCTTTTCGCGCTGGGAGAGGGATTCGAAGGTCTGTGTGGCGAGGTCGAGTTCTTCGCAGGCGAGTTTGAAGGCGCAGGTGTCGCCGAAGGTGAGGCGTTTGATGGTGTCAACGACGGGTCGTTTGGCGTGCATATCGAGAAGGAACATTCGATTGACGACCTTGACGGAGAACTGGTTGATGGCGCGTTCCCATTCATCCAGTGCCTCGCCGGCAAGTCCCATGAAGGCCATGGCGAGTTGCTCGGTACCCGAGGGAAGTGCGAGGATGTGGTCGACGGCCATCATCGTGGGAACGTAGAGTTCGGAAATGCGGTGGAGTTCGGCGAGAAGGGTTGCGGTGCGCCAGTCGCGTGGGAGGTCCTCTTTTTCGAGGGACATGAAACGCTGCACGGAACAGCCGAGAAGCGCGAGGGAGCGCTTCGTCCAGTCCAGAAGTTTTTCATCTTCCCATTTCTGGCTTTCCGCCATGATTTTAAGGTGGGAGAGTTGCGTGCTGCGCGGCTTGTGGGATGTGAACCAGGCACAGATGGCGGCGCGGCAGAGCACCTTGTCCGCCAGGCGCACGACGGTGGGCCAGTACTCCAGCAGATTGGGGTCGGCGCAGAACCGTTCGACCCAGGAGAGAAGTTCCGGGGAGAGCGGCGTGCGGAAGGAGAGGCAGACCGCGAGGGCGTCGCGCACGATGTCGGGATCCAGATTGCCGCTGTGCTGTTCGAAGAAACGAACGACCCATGCCATTGCGCGCGGTCCGTCAATTCCCCAGAGGGTTCGCAGAGCGTGCTCGAAGACGGTCGAAACGATGACGTTGCGGCGTCGGAAGGCGTCTGCGGCCTTGACGAGCGGCTTTGGGACGGCGGAGCGGTTGAGGAGTTTGCAGAAGTCGAGCGCGGTGGTTTGTCTACGTGGGACGAGGGCGGTGGTGAAGGTGCCAGGCTGTTCCTCGGGGAGTTCTTGAAGTTCGCCAGCCTCGCGCAAAAGCCGTGCGTTGTCTTCCAGCGCATGGAAATATTCCCGCATGATGTTGGCGCCAGCGCGTTTGACATCGCAATTCATATAGGCGACCGCCAGGCGCGCGCATTCTTGCGCGACCTCGGGAAAGAAGTCCGCCCCGACTTGCGAGGCGAGGGAGGCTAGACGCTCACGCTCCTTGACGCTGAGGTCGGGGTTGAGGTTTTCCAGGGCTTTGAGACGCGTCAGGAGTTCCTGGCGCAGGCTTTCTTGAGAAGAGGAATCCATGAAGAACGTTAAGTGAGTTTGCGGAAGGTGAGGCGGGAACGGATTTCTTGCGCGGCCTTCCAGTCGAAGACGGAGGGAGTATCGGTCAGGCAGGAGGCGCAGGAACAGGAAAGTGCTTCGGCGAATGCTTCCGCCAAGCCTTCTCCAGCAGCCCCTTCGGCGATTCGCCGTGCCAGAATGGAGGTGGCGCAGTCGCCACCTCCAATGGGATTGACAACGTGCTCCAAATGCGGCACTGCGAACTCCCACGTGCCCTCGCGCAAGAAGAGAAATCCGGGACGCGGGCCATCCGTGATGGCTACCGCACCCAGACGCGAATATTGCGAGAGCAGTGCCTTCCCCGCCACTAGAATATCCTCTTTCCCCGTGATTTTACGCAATTCCGCGGCATTGATTTTCAAAACCGTCACGCCAGCCGCCAATGCCCCCTCCAGACCGCTGACTGCATCCAGCACGAACGGAACACTGTGCAACGCGCACTCCTGCGCCACGGCTTCGCAAAAAGAGGGCTCCACTCCAGGCGGAACCGAGCCCGAAAACACAACGACACCCGCGTCCGATACCGCCTTCCGCGTGGCTTTCAAAAGCGCCAGGCACTCCTCTGCCGTGACATGCGCCGATGGCTCGATGAGTTCCGTGATTTCCCCGTTGTCCTCGCTGATGACGGTGCAGCAGCATCGCGTCGCCCCCGCCGTTTCCTGCAACAGCGGAATCGTTCCGTTCGCGGCCAGTTCCTCACGCAACTTCGCACCCGTGCTCCCTCCGACGAAACCGGCCAGCACCACAGGCCACCCAAATAAACGATACACCCGTGCCACGTTAATCCCTTTGCCACCACCACATTCCCGCAACTCCCGCGCACGATTTACCTCCCCGTGTGTCAGATGCGAAAACTTCAACATCTTCTGCCACGCAGGATTCAGACAAATCGCCAGAGTCGCTTTCGGTTCGTTCGTGAGGTACATCTTTTCAGTGGCTAGTGGCTAGTGGCTAGTGGTTAGTGGTTAGTGGTTAGTGGTTAGTGGTTAGTGGTTAGTGGTTAGTGGTTAGTGGTTAGTGGTTAGTGGTTAGTGGTTAGTGGTTAGTGGTTAGTGGTTAGTGGTT
>JAFRLI010000189.1 GCA_017431255.1 Victivallales bacterium | reverse complement strand
GTGGTCGCAGTTGGAATCGAGGGCGAGGCAGAAGCCTGCGTAGATGTCGAGAAGACCTTGCTGGTGGGCGGTGGACTTGAGGAGGTCGTGAGTGCGGCTGGGAGGCGTCAGGAAGCGCAAGGACGCTTCTTTGAGGCGACTGTTGGACTGAGAGGACGGCAGTCGCAGGAACGCCTCTTTTGCGCGAATGGCGGCAGGAGAGCCAGTGCCGTCCTCCGTCTCCAGAATGGCAAAGGCGAATGGAAGGAGAACGTTTGCGGCAAGGTCCAGAAAGCGGGGGCGTCCCAGCAGTTCTGCTGGCGGGGAGATGGGATGCGTGAAATCCCGCAGCGAATGCCAGGCTGGCTCGCTGGCGGTCAGGCGTTCCAATCGCTGCCGCAATTCTTTCGGCGAGCAGGCAGAACGCACCTGTGCCTTGAGCCAGGCCGCGGGCGCGTACGAGGTTCGTTCCAGCAGGGAAACGCCCGCCGCCAAACGTCGAAATGGACTGTTGAACGGACGCGTTCCCGACAGGTTCCAGCCAACGGGCACGCTCCAGGTGCCTCCGTCCGCCCAAAAGCGGTCCCATAAGCCCGCAACATACTCCTCCCACCCGGCAACCACCTGTGCCTGCGTTCCATCGGGAATCAGTCCCGCCTCGCCAAACAGGCGTGCCGCGCGCGAAAGATTGTCTGGCAGTGCCGTGAGCGTGGCAAGCGGGACGCGTCGCGCCAACTCGCGAAAAGGGGCGCGGTTCGCCTTGTATCCCAGCACCTCAAAAATGGCCTCGTAGAGTGCCTGCTCCTGCCCGCAATCCACCGCCTGACGCAGCAGCGCAGAACCCTTCGTAGCAAACCGAAAAAGCCCCGCCTCCACAAGAATGCTGCGGACGCGCTCATCCGAGGTCATCGCCCAACGCAGTGCACAGTCGCCTGGCGGAATCTGCCGTGCCTGCGGATAGCATGCGTCTTCCATACTCCAAAGCAGACGGCGCCACTCCTCCTTCAGGCAGTTCGCCAGCACCAGCGTCCGAATCTGCGGCGAGACCGGCGGCGCGTCATCCTCCCAAACCACATGCAAGCGCACTCCCGCATAACGCTCGTCTCCCTCATGCCCGTGGCGGTACCAATCCGATGAACGGCGGTGTATTTCGACATCGCATACCTCGGGCGACCCGTCGAACAACAACGTCGCACCACGAAAATCGGGTCCTTCCGAACCATTCCACGTCCCCGGTTGCAACACCCGCAGCGAACATCCGTCCGTACATTGCAATTCCACCGACAGATGACGCTCGTTCCAGATGATTTGCAAAAACTTCTCGCTAAAGGGACAAGTCCTCCCCTCCAACCACAACTCCTTCATACGAAAATTCTCCTTTTTTTGTAGAAATTGGTAGTTTCTGAATATCTAATATTGCACAGGATTTCTTAATTGCAAATCCTCTCACTAGTTTTTTATGATGTTTTCTGGAACTTTGCAAGAAAATATCGGAAGAGGTACTTACCAAACTACCGCCAAAACGCCGCAAGCGAAGAAGCCATTGCGTCGTGCCGTGAGTGCGGTTGGGATGAGAGTTTTGCAATTACCTCGGAAATCAGATACAATAATCCAAGAGGCCATCCAGCCCATTTCCCTTGGAATATTCTGCAAGGATTTCCTCGAAGGTGATGTTTCGCATGAGTTCGCGAATGCCATCATTGAGCCGCACCCAGATGTTGCGTGCCGTGCAACCTTTGTTTCGGGTACAGGATTCCGGTGCCATGACACAATCGACGATGGAGATAGTGCCTTCCATCGTTTCCAAAATATCCAGGAGAGTGATTTCCTTGGGGGCGCGCGCCAGGAAGAAGCCTCCTTTCACCCCGCGGACGGAACGCACAAGACGCGCACGGCGCAGCGCAATGATGAGGCGGCTGATGTACTTTTCCGAGATTTGCTGCGACTGGGCAATGTCACGCACAAGACGCGGTTTGCTGGGGTCATGGGTTGCCAAATCAATCAGGATACGCAGACCATATCTGCCTTTTGTTGATATTTTCATGCTCGGACTCATGCGCTTGGGGTGAGAGAGGGTTCTGCTAATACTATAATGCGAGTTTCCCATTTTGGCAAGAGACACACGACTTTCACGACCCGCGAAAGACGCGGTTTGCGGGTTGCCTGAAAGATTGGCAAAAGGCGGGAAAGGGTGTATAGTAATGTTAGAGGGTGGGTGTGAGAAGCAAGATAGTAGGCAAGAACATACCGAGGGAATTGCAAAACTTTCATCCTAACCGCCTTCACGGCGCGGCGCGATGGCTTCATCGTTCAAACTCGGTGTAGCACCACACAGAGCCTTCGCTCATCGCCCTCGCTTGCGGCGGTTTGACGGTTGGGCGTTCGTTTTGCAATTTTCACTACCCGGAAGGAGAGCCTGGCATGAAAAAATGTCTGTTGTTGTGGATGTTGTTGGCATTGGTGCTGCAAGGTGCGGATGTGAAGATTCGCTCGTCGAGGTATGCGAACTGGTACGTGCTGGGGGAGGAGGTGCAGTTCAAGCCAGAGAGCGCGGTGACGGGCGGGGACGTCACGGTTCGCCTGATGGATTCCGCCGGGCAGGTGATTCAGGAGCGCAAATTGACGGCCGCCCAGTTCAGTTCGGAAGGCTGGCGCTGGACCAGTCCACAGCCAGGCTTCTACGAGGTCACCTTTTCACAGAATGGGAAAGTACTGGAGGAAGTTTACCAGCATCGCTACAGCGTGCTGGAGAGCGGTCAGCGCGTCATCAAGTACGCAGACATTGTCATCCAGAAGCATCCATTTGCCATCGCACCGGCAAAGACGCGTCCCGTGGCGGAGATTTCGCCGAACTTCGGGTTTTCGCCGCATTTCGGCAAGTTGCAGAATGCGATTCCCGTGTCACGTCTCATCGGTGCGCGGAGCCTGCGTTTGCACTACCTGGGCTGGCCGGCCATCGAGCCCGAGAAAGGAAAGTTCAAGTGGGATTCGGTAGATGCAGCAGTTGCGAAGGCGAAGGAATGTGGCTATTCGGAGGCGGATTTGGTCTTCAATATGTACGGCACGGCGCGTTGGGCAAGCACGCGTCCAGACAAGGACGAAATCCACATCTGCGTCCGCGAATATGCCGCCGTGATGCCCAAGGACATCTCGAACTGGACCAATTTCCTTCTGCAGACCGCAAAACGCTATCCTGGCGTACGACGCTACGAACTCTGGAACGAACAGCACTTCCCCGGCTACAGTTGCTTCTGGCTGGACACGCCCGAGCAGTGGGTCGAACTCCAGAAGGCCGGATACACCGCCCTCAAAAAACACGACCCCGACCTCGAAATCTGGATTGGCGGCATGGCTCGGCGTTACCTGGAGTTCTACGACTACATCCTCAAACTCGGCGTCGGAAACTACTTTGACGTGATGCCGCTGCACGGTGCCTGGCAGGACCCGCGTCTCTTCCAGGCATTGGACAAGAAGCACGGCCTGCAACCCAAGCGCGCCGCCGCCTCCGAATGGCACGCCATGCTGATGCGCGCCTTGGACCCCGAATGGCCTTCCGAACGGATGCTCCTGCGCAATATGACGTTGGACTTCCTGAGCATGGTCAAAAACGGTGCCGGGGAAATCGATATGTTCTGCCTCATCAACAACGTGGAACGCGAGGAGCTGCCCGTGATGAAGTCCTACCGTTCGCCTTCGCAGCACTGCTCGGGAATGTTCCGTTGGAAACCATACCTCTCGCCGCGCTACCAGGCGCTCGCCTGGCACGTCTTCACCTCCCGATTCAAGGGATGGCTCCAGGTCGGAGACGGAAAGTTCTTCAGTGAGAAGGCCTTTGCCGCCATCCCGGTCTCCAGCGAAGCCGGGCAACTTCTTCTCTTCTGGAACAACACCGAGAAACCAGTCGCGCTGCATGCCGCCCTGGCACCTTTCTGCAAGGGCGCACGCGTCTATGACCCGGAAGGCAAGGAAGTCACCATCGACGCCAAGTTCCGTCTGGCACCCGATATCTACTACACCGTCGTGCAACCCAATCCCGAGGCGATGAAAGGCTGGAAAGGCGGCGACGACGTGCTCGTCAAAGGGCAGGAAGCGACCGTGACGCTGGACCGCTCCGTCAAAGGCGCCATTCGGGATGGTGCCCTGTTCGATGACCAACTCCGCGAAAAAGACGCGGGCACCCTCCCCTGGCACAAGCTTGTGAAGGAACCCTACGAGAAGGAACTTCCGCGCACTGCAATGACGACGGGCCGCTTCGCCGTCGGAATGAACAAGCAGTACTTCGACCTGCTGGCCGAGGTGCACGACCCCGTGCATTTCAACGACCTCGAAGGAGCCAAGATGTGGGGCGGCGACTCCCTGCAATTTGCCATTGACACGGCGGGGCTGGGACGCAATCTCGACCGCGTCGAAATCATGGCGGCTTTGGGGAACAACGGCAAGGTCACGCTGTTCAAATCCCTGTCCCCGCAAGGCGGTGGCGACCTTCCCGCGCGGTATTCTCCCTCGGGCAGGGAAGTCCAGTACGGGAAATGCGACATCCAGCGCAAAAACGGCGTGACCACGTACCGCGTCCGCGTCGAACTCTCCGAACTATTCCCGTTCACGGGACGGCAGAACGACGGGACGCGCTTCGCGCTCCTCGTCAACGGCAACGACGGCAAGGGACGCACCGATTTGCTGCGCTGGGGCGGCGGCATCGCGTTCGAAAAGCAACCCTCCCAGTTCGGCACCCTCTACACCTTCGTCAACCCGGGAACCATTCTCACCACCAAGGATTTGTCGAGACATAACTGGAACAACGAATGCCAGATCATCGAGAACGACGGAAAGGTCGTGACTGTTTCGCCGAAGAAGGCGGACCCGGGTGTCGGTGTCGCCGCGCCCTTCGTTCGCACAAAGCCTCGTGCGTTGTATCATCTTGAATTGGAGGTACGTGGAGCGTGCCGGTTGCAAGTTATGGTGGGAGGAAAGGGCTTCCCGCGAAAAGATTTGATGCCCCCGACCAGACTCACGGACGAATGGAAGAAGTTCTCCTACGACTTTGTGGCGCCCGAGGGCGCGGAAGCGTTCGTACCGACTGTCTTCACTTGGAAGCAGCCGGAAGCCAAGTTCCAGGTGCGCAACTTCGTGGTGTCCTCTCCCGTTCTTTGCCAGAATGCGCCGGAAGTCTCCCTCGAAAAACCCGTCATTCGTTCCGACCACTATGCGAACTGGTACGTGCTCGGGGAGGAGATGCGCTTCCGCCCCCAGAAGCCAATTGGCGGCACAAACATCAAGGTCCGCGTGCTGGACTCCAGCGAGAAACTCGTTCGCGAGGACACACTTTCCGCGACGGCATTCAGCCAGGACGGCTGGGGCTGGAAGAGCCCGCAGCCGGGCTTCTTCCAAATCGAGTTCTGGCGGGATGGCACGCTCCTCGCGGATTCGTATGTTTCCCAAGGCTGGGACTACACCGCCACACCAAAGAAATGGGACAAGGAAACGATTGAGGTGGGGCGGCACTTTGTCGCCGTCGCACCTGCAAAGACCCTTCCCGCGAACGAGATTTCGCAGCATTTCGGGTTCTCGCCGCACTTCAGCAAGAGTGAAAACACCTTTGCCGTCGCGCGCCTGGTCGGTTGCCGCAGCTTGCGTCTGCACACCATCGATTGGTACGCGATTGAGAAGGAAAAAGGGAAGTTCGACTGGTCAAAGGTGGACGCGGCACTCGCAAAGGCGAAGGAAAACGGCTTCTCCGAGGCAAACCTGGTCTTCAATATGTACGGCACGGCGCGTTGGGCCAGCACGCGACCTGACAAGGACCAGATCCACATCTGCGTCCCCGAGTATGCTGCCGTGATGCCGAAGAACGTTGACGACTGGGTGAACTTCCTGCTGCAGACCGCGAAGCGCTATCCCGGCGTGCGCCGTTACGAACTCTGGAACGAACAGCATTTCCCGGGCGCAAGTTGCTTCTGGCACGACACGCCTGAGGAGTGGGTGCAGTTGCTCAAGGCAGGTTACACCGCCCTCAAGAAGCACGATCCCGGCCTGGAAATTTGGATCGGCGGGATGGGACGACGCTATCTGCAGTTCTACGATTACATTCTCAAACTCGGCGCAGGCGACTACTTCGACGTGACGCCGCTCCACGGCGGCTGGCAAAATCCCCAGGATTTCACCAATTTCGAGAAGCGCAACAACGTCGCCCCGAAGAAGAAGACGTTCTCCGAGTGGCATGCGATGCTCCTGCGCGCGATGATGCAGGAATGGCCTTCCGAACGGATGCAGGCGCGCAACATGGCACTGGACTTCCTCAACGCAGTTTCCCTAGGTGCTGACGAAATCGATATGTTCTGCCTCATCAACAACGAGGAACGCGATTCCCTGCCCGTAATGCGGAAGCGCAGGGAACCCTCGCAGCACGTGTCGGGTCTGTTCCGCTGGCGGCCCTACCTCGCGCCGCGCTACCAGGCACTCGCGTGGCATGTCTTCACAGCACGCTTCCGGGGGCAGATCCACGTCAAAGGCGGGCAGGCATTTGCGAAAGGCAAGATTTCCGCACAGCATGTCTCCAGCGAAAAAGGCGACTTGGTTTTCTTCTGGAACACCTCTCCCGACCCCATTCCCATCGATCCCGCACTCGCCAAAGTCGCGGGACCAAACTCCATCGTCACCAACGGCGAAGGACAAACCATCTCCCTGGACAAACTGGTGCTCGACCCGGAGGCCTTCTACACCATCGCCAATCCCACCCCCATGCTCCTCGCGTCCTGGAAAGCCACCGAAAACCTCCTGAAGCGCACCGAAAAGAAAATGGTCCTAAAGGACGATTGGCGCGGATACCTCCGCAATGCCCCACTCTTCGATGATGTATGGAACATCCAATCCCCCAATACGTTACGATGGAACTCCCTCAAAAAGGAACGGCTTGACAAGCAACTCCCCGAGACCGCCACGAGGGGAGGACGATTTGCCGTCGGCGTTTCGGACAAGTATCTGGACGTCCTGGCGGAAATCGAAGACCCCGTCCACATCGCACCGGAATACGGTGCCGGCACCTGGATCGGAGACAATATCCAGTTCGCGCTCGACGCCGTCGGCGACGGTCGCACCGCCAACATCGTGGACGTCTCCGTCTCCAAATGCCAGGACGGACGCACGCTCATCTTCAAAAACATGGCAGCCGCCATCGGAGGCGACATTCCGACAGGATGGACCGCCCCCAGCACCGCCATCGAGCACGCACGCTGCGACGTCCAGCGCGTCGGCGAAAAGACCATCTACAAGGCACGTATGAACCTTTCCGAATGCTATCCGTTCACCAGTCACTCCAATGCTCCGCTCCGCTTCGCTTTCCTCGCGAACTGCAACGACGGCAAGGGCCGCGCCGATATTCTCCGCTGGGCAGACGGCATCGTGGATGAAAAGGACCCGACCCTCTACGGAACCCTCTACACCGCAGTGAAAACAGGCGTGCTCGCAGACCAGGCCGCACTCAAACTCAGTTGCTGGAGCACGGAGAGTTCCAAGATCGAAAAGACGGCGGATGGCGTGCGTGTCTCCAAAGGCACGGGAAAGCCTGGCGTCGGCGTCAGCATTCTGGGTTTCAGCGTCTCGCCACGTGCGTTGTATCATTTGGAGTTCGAGGCGCGTGGCTTGAATGCGAACTGCCCGTTGCAGTGCCTCGTCGGAGGAAATGGCTTTCCACGACTGGATTTGCTGGCCTCCACGCACCTTACGCCGAATTGGCAACGCTTCTCGTTCGAGTTCACGGCACCAGACACGGCGCGAAGCGCGTCGGTGATGATTTTCTGCTGGAATCGACCCGATGCCATCTTTGAAGTTCGCAATTTCCAAGTCACGGCCCCCGAGGCCACAAAAATGCCCAAATAGAAGGAAAGAAACATGATACAGCGCGACATTGTCTACAAGCCAGAAAATGGGGAAATGGGATTGGGAGACTGGTTTCTGCCAGAGGGAGAACCACCGAAAGGCGGCTTCCCCATGGTCCTGTGCATCCACGGGGGCGGCTGGTCCGGCTTGTCGCGTCCCGCCACCGAAGGGGTTTCCCTCCAGTACCAACGTGCTGGCTTCGCCGTCTTCAATATCGAATATCGCCTCGCCGGGCATCAGGGCGTCTGGCCGCAACTTCTGGAAGATTGCCTCGACGCCGCGCGCTTCATGCTCGCCAGCGACCTGCCCGTCCGTCATGATCGCCTCGGCGTCTTTGGCGGCTCCGCTGGCGGCCATCTCGCCCTCATGACAGGACTCACCCTCTCGCGCGAACAGGTTTCCCACATCGTCTGCCTCTCCGGTGTCGCAAACCTTCCTCCGTATCAGAACGCAAGCCCGCGCACATTCGTCACCCTCTTTGGACACGAACCCTCCCCCGAAGAACTCGCCTCCGCCGAACCCATCCGCCTCCTCCGCAAAGACTGCCCTCCCATCCTTTGCACACAATGGCTCCGCGACAATGTCGTCCCCGTCGAATGCTGCTACAATTTCGTCGCCGCCGCACGCAAACTCGGCGCCCCCGTCTCGGAATACATCTACGACGACGACCGCGAGGTCCTCTGGGTCGGTCCCAAACAGGTCAGCCACAACATCTGGATTCCCGACCTCGAACCCCACTTCCTCCACCCCGACCTCGAAGGCATCATCATGGGATTTGCAAAACTCCATCCATAAATGGATTACAACGCAACCCATGAAATCTGCAAAGTCAAACAAGTCTAGTAGAAAGTTTTGGGAAATGCGTTATATTTTTGGGTATTATATACTTGAGTTTCCTAGAGGTTCTAGGGGCAATTACACAAGGCAACTTAAGTATATAATTCCCCTTTTTTAGGTGAGGGGGGAGAGTGTTAAGGAATCCAAAGGTCTGCGGACATGAGCGAAAAGCATTGGTTGTCGGAGTTTGAGAATCCCTCGGCGTTGTACCGTGGGTTGCCGTTCTGGAGTTGGTCGGGACGCCTGGAAGAGTCGTCTCTGCGTGCGCAGGTGCGGGATTTCCAGGCGATGGGTCTGGGTGGTTTTTTCATGCACGCCCGTGCTGGCCTGGAGACACCGTACCTCGGCAAGGAGTGGTTCCAGGCAATCCACGCCTCCATAGACGAAGCGGAAAAACAGGGACTGCAAGCATGCTTGTACGACGATGACCGCTGGCCGTCGGGTCCCGCAGGCGGCCTCGTCACCTCCAATCCCGCCTATCGCGCACAAGTCCTCTATGTCCGTCCCTGGACCGACTTTGCCAAGTTCAACCCGAATGAAAACCGCCTCGGTCTCTGGGCCGGACGTCTCACCAATACCACCATCACGGGACTCCGCGAAATCCACGACGTCGCAGAACGACGACACGGCGAAACCGTCTTCGACGCCATCGTCGAAACCCTGCCGGGAGAACCCCGTTACAACGGCTACACCAACATCGATGTCCTGAATCCCGAAGCCGTGCAGAAGTTCCTGGAAATCACCTACGAACGCTACTGGAAAGAGTGCGGGGACAAGTTTGGAAACACCGTCCCTTCCATCTTCACGGACGAACCACAGTACACCCGCTACTGCATGGAAAACTATTTCCGAGTCCGCTACCCCGGTGCTCATGTCTGCGCCTGGACGGGCGAACTCCCGCGGCTCTTCCACGAACACGCTGGCTTCGACCTTGCACCACGCGCCCTCGAACTCTTCTACAACATCCCTGGACACGACTGCGCCGCCACCCGATACTTCTATTTCCAGACCCTCTCCGAACGTTTCGTCGCCAGTTACACGATTCCCATCGCCTCCTGGTGCGGAGCACACGGCATCGACTTCACGGGACACCTCCTCTGGGAGGATACGCCGCTGCTGCAAAGCCGCGCTATCGGCGTCGCCATGCGGCATTATCCCCACATGCAAGTGCCTGGCATGGACCAACTCGGCGAATGCACCAAACTCTACGACGCCTGCAAGCAGGTCGCCTCCGTCGCACGGCAATTTGGACGCAAATACCGCATCAGCGAGGTCTACGGCTGCACGGGATGGGATACCGCCTTCGCCGCCTACAAGGCCATGGCCGACTGGCAGTTCCTCCTAGGAATCAATCGCCGTTGCCTGCACCTCTCCTTCTGCACCCTCAAAGGCGACGCCAAGCGCGACTATCCCGCCTCCTTCACGCGCCACTCCAACTTCTTCCCCATCATGCACTCCCTGGAAGACTATTTTGCACGCCTGGGCTGCGCCCTGTCCCAGGGGGAGGAACTGCGGGACATCCTAGTCGTCCATCCCATCGAAAGCGTCTGGGTCAAAGTGGATTGTTCGCTGAAGGACGCGGAAATGGTGGACCGTCGTCTGGCTGCCTTGCGCGACTGCCTGCTGGCAGAGGCACTGGACTTTGACTATGGGGACGAGGTTCTCATGCAGCAGGTCGGCTCCGTGGAAACCGATTCTGAGGGACGGCCGGTCCTGCGCGTGGGGCTGGCGACCTATCACGCCGTTCTGCTCCCCGAAATGGAGACCATCCGTTCCACGACGCTCGCGCTTCTGGAGAAGTTCCGTGCAGCGGGCGGGTTGCTCGTCTGCATGGGCACTGCCCCGGAACGCGTGGACGGGGTGCCCTCCGACGCCGCGAAGCCATTGTTTTCCGCTCTGCCGCAAGGAATTGCGCCACTGGAAGCAGTGCGACAAGTCCGTTATTGCACGGGCGAAGGAGCCTTCGCGCTGTTGCACCAGTTGCGCCGCACAAAAGACGGACTCCTGCTCGCGGTCTGCAACACAGGCTTCGTGGCACCCGTCGGGGACAGCCACAACGACCGCGTCTACCGCCGCACGCGTCGCTTCCAGGCACTGGGTCTGGACGTGCTTTGCAAGCAACCTGGCACCTGGGTGGAACTCGTCCCCGAAACGGGAGAACGCTTCCTCGCAAATGCCTCCCAGACCGAGCAAGGCTGGCATTTGACGGCGGACTTCGCACCCCTCCAGACCCGCCTCTTCCTGCTTGTCGCCGACGCGGCGGGAGCCCTGCCCCGCCCCGCCGCCTTCCACGCAACCCACGAGCAACGCCTGCCCCTCCCCGCCAAAATCTCCCTCAACATGCCCAACACCCTCGTCCTCGATTTCGCACGAATGGATATGGACGACCTCCCCGCCGGCGGACGGCGATTCATCCTCGACCAGGACGACATGGTCCGCAAGCACATCAACATTCCCGGCGGCGGTGCAGCTCGCTTCCAGCCCTGGGCCTTCCACTCCACTTCCACACGCAAAACCACCCTCGCCGTCCATTACGACTTCCGCCTCCAGGAAGTCCCCTCGCGCCTACAAGTGGCTCTGGAGGAACCCCTGCGCTGGCAAATCGAACTCAACGGCACGCCTGTCCCGCAAAACGATGACGGTTGCTGGCTGGACGAGGCATTCCGTCTCCGCACCCTCCCCTCCCCTGCCCTCCGTAAGGGCCTCAACACCATTACCCTCCGCGGCGAGGCCGATGTCTACAGCGCGAGTCTGGAAGCAATGTATCTCCTGGGAGACTTCGAAGTCCAAAACGAAACGATCTGCCCACGCACCACCACCGCCTTGGAGGCAGGGGACTGGTGCCTGCAAGGGCTCCCCAACTACGCTGGCGATGTAACTTACCGATTCCCATTCAAGTACAACGGCGGACGCGTCAAACTCCGTCTGGATTCTGTGAAGGCGACTGCGGTGCGCGTGCTCGTCAACGGCGAGGAGCAGGCAGTCTTGTGCTGGCCTCCGTTGGAGGCGGAACTGAGCAATCTTCGCCCGGGCGAGAACCTCCTCGAACTGCAACTCATCGGCTCGCGCCGCAATGCGCTCGGACCGTTCTTCATGGCAAACCCCGAAATGCCACGCTACGGCAACGCGGAGTTCCGCGCAAGCCTCCATCCCGAATATCGTTTCCTGGCCCCTTACGGCCTCTTCGCAGAACCTGTCCTTCTCTTTGAATAACCAAACGGAACCCAATTGGAGAATCTTCCCATGACCCCTTCTGAACAAAGCGCAGCCTATTTCAAGAAGTTCGAGGAAAAGTACAATGTCAACCATTGCACAGGTGACTTCACCCCGACTCTCTGCGAACTCTTCGGTGTCCCCAAGCCCGACGTCTGCGGCGGCACTGCCATCGCCGAGGTCGTCGACCAAGCCAACCACCTCTTCGGCGGCGATGGCAAATGCGAACGCGCACTCATCTTCTGCCCCGACGCCGTCGGCCAGGTCCAATACGAACGCCATCCCGAAATCCTCACCCGCGTGGAAAAGATTGCTGGCTTCAAGGTCCCGAGCGTTACGATGATGCCAAGTGTCACCCCCGTCTGCTTCGGTACCATCTTCTCAGGTGCCTCCCCCGATGTCCACGGCATCCAGGAATACGCAAAACCCGTCCTCGCCATCGAAACCCTTTTCGACGTCTTCGCAAAGGCGGAAAAACGCGTCGCCATCCTCGCAATCAACAAATGCTCCATCGACACCATCTTCCGCATGCGCAACGTCGATTACTTCTCGTTCCGCTCCGATCAACTGGTCGAGGACTGGACCGTCCGACTCATGGAATTGGACGAGTACGACTTCATCGTCTCCTACATGACGATGTACGACCACGTCTCCCACAAGAAGGGACCATGGTCCCCCGAAGCCACCGCCGAACTCGAACTCTCCGCCACCCGCTTCGAACGCTACTGCGCACTCGCAGATAAACTTTGGGCCGACAAAAACCGCGTCGTCACCTTCATCCCCGACCATGGCAACCACCAGGTGGACGCCGACACCGGCGCACATGGCAAGGACATCCCCGACGATATGCTCGTCAATCACTTCTATCGCCTTCGGGGAAAATAGGCTAGATGCTCTAGATGCTCTAGGTTTTGCAGGGTCGCGCGTCTGCGCGGCCCAGAGCCTCATCCGGCACGCTTCCCCTCCCTTCCAAACGATAGGTTCTCCCAATGGACATTCGCCTTCAGCCAGCATTTCGTCTCTCCCCTTTCCTGAACATGCAGTTCATGGAGCCGCTCGGCAATGCCGATTCTTCCGTGGACGCGGCATGGAGTTTCCTGGAGAACCGCTGGCGTCCTGCGGCCGTGGAACTCTTCCGTAGCCTAGAGTGCAAAATGCTTCGTTGGGGCGGTTGTTTTGCCAGTTACTACCACTGGAAGGAAGCGGTGGGTCCGCGAGACAAACGCGTTCCCATGCTCAATCTCTGTTGGGACGGCGTCTTCTCCAACCAGATCGGAACCGAGGAGTACCTGGAACTCTGCCGTCTGATGGGTGCGGAGCCGTTTATCTGCGTCAATACCGCTTCCGATGGACGCACCTCCTGGGCACATCCGCTGCCCGGCATGGACCGCTGCGGCACCCCCGAAGAAGCCGCCGAATGGGTCGCCTACTGCAATGCCCCCGACAATCCGCTCCGCAGGGCCAATGGACACGCAGCTCCCCATTCGGTCAAGTACTGGCAACTCGGCAACGAAACCAGTTATCGCTTCCGCGAACCACTCGGCGAACACAAATTGGCCCATAGCGACATCCCGGCAGACGAGTTCGCCCAAATTGAAAAACAATTCGCGCAGGCGATGCGGGCCGTCGACCCCAATCTGGTCCTACTCGGATGGGGAGACAACGACTGGCATAAGCCCCTTTGCGAGGTCTGCGGTGACCTCATCGACCTCGTCGCATTCCACTATCATTTCGCCTATTCCCCTGAAAAAGAGGGCGGTGCCATCTGCGGTGTCGAATACCGCAAAGACTGGAGCAAGACCTGGGACATTATGATGGGAACCTGCCGCGCACTGGACGAAAAACTCCAGGCGATGGAGGCCGCAGTTGCCCCGTACGGCAAGAAACTCGCCATGACCGAAGGGCATTACGCCATTCAGGGACGCAATCGCGGGGATGTCCTCGCCAGTTGGACTGCGGGCGTCGCCTACGCACGTAACCTCAACACCATCGCACGACACGGCAACTCCCTCGAAATTGCCACCAGTGCCGACTTCTGCGGCAACCGCTGGCAGGTCAATGCCGTCATCCTTCCCACGCCGGACCGAGGTTCGCGTCCCTATCTCATGCCGGTCGGCACCGTGATGGCCTTGTTCGGGAAGCACGTCGGTGAGCACGCAATCCCCGTCGAATGTGCGACAGCGGACGTGACGGCGAGCATGACGGGCAACAAGGTATTTCTGCACATCGTCAACCCCAGTCCTGCCAGTAGCGTGCAACTTCCCCTGAACGTCGTCGAACGCGAGATCGCCTCCGCCACGGCATGGGAAATCGCCGCAGATCCTTCCGACGAAATCATGCCCTACGAACCCGACAAGTTCGCCCCGCACGAGCGCACCATCGACCCCGGCGCGTACACCCTCCCGCCCGCTGGCGTCGCCGCCCTCGAACTCACCTTGAAATAACTCTCCCGCGTCTTAAGGCGTGCGTATCCCATGGCGTTTGCACCATTCTTCACATTCGCTTTCCTCTCGCCGTTTGCACGCATATAGACGTTGCAGATTTCGTTTGGAAATCTAGCCATAATACGGCATGCACTGCCAGCACGCCAGATGCTGGTGTCCAGAGGAAATGGTGTAAACCTTGTAGCTATCATCCGAGTAGTCAGCTAAGATAGCAAGAAATAGCATACGAAAATGAAAAAGCCATTGTTTGTTCTCGTCATTCTATTCGCCGGACTTCTCCACGCCCAACTCAGAATCTATAAAGGGTGGAGTGAAAGTTACAGCGACTGCGTCGCAACATACAAGGACGGACGAATCTACAAGGGATGGAGCGAAAGTTACAGCGACTGCATCGCAACATACAAGGGCGGACGCATCTACAAGGGATGGAGCGAAAGTTACAGCGACTGCATCGCAACATACAAGGACGGACGAATCTACAAAGGCTGGAGTGAAAGTTACAGTGACTGCAAGGCCACCTACAAAAGCGAACGTCTCTATAAAGGTTGGAGCGAAAGTTATAGTGACTGCCTCTTCTCCTTCTCGGATGAACCGCCTCCAGCCATCATCGCATGGCTGATGTGCCATTTTTACTATGGAGAGTTTTTGAAATTAAAGAAATAGCAGGCAGACACGCCACTGAAACTGAACCAAGCGTGTCACACTACCACAATTCCAAAAGTCACGCGCCTGAAAGACACATCTTAAACACGACTTCCGCCCTCCCCAAGCCCTTGTGTGGGTGGGAAGAAACCGTACCAATCGCATACCAGGTTTGCGAAACCCTATCTCATCCACCCCTGCCACTTCTCCCTTTATAGCGTCTTCCAATCGCATACCAGGTTTGCGACTATTTCCTCCTCCGCACCCATTTCTCCTATACAGCCGCCCCCACAATCGCATACCAGGTTTGCGACTAATTCCTCCTGCCACACCCATTTCTCCTATACAGCAGCCCCCACAATCGCATACCAGGTTTGCGACCACTTCCCCTTTGTACCATCTTCCCCTTCCCCCCCCACAATCGCATACCAGGTTTGCGACTACTTCCTCCCCCACACCCATTTCTCCTATACAGGCGCCCCAAACGCATACCAGGTTTGCGACTACTTCCTCCACCACACCCATTTCTCCTATACAGCCACCTCCACAATCGCATACCAGGTTTGCGCCCACTTCCTTCGCCACAGCAACTTATCCCTTACAACTGGCCGCCAATCGCATACCTAGTCTGCGACTTCCTTCTGCCAAATCATCACCCTATCATCGCGTACCAGGTTTGCGGCGAACTCATTTTTCCACTAATATTGCACACCAGATTAGCCACGAGTTGAATTCCACTAATTTCCAAGTTCAACTCCACTTATTTCAAAGCCCAAAGCCAACAATTTCGCGGTCTCATCAGAAAATTCCGTCTGATTTCAAGACAGAAAAGAATCCTTGCTTTGAATCGGAAATTGGGAACAAAAGAGAAAAAACGGGGTCATAGCAAATATCGGCAATGAACCGAAAATCAGAAAATCAACAAAGGAGTAAGCAACATGAAAAAGACTCAGCAAGCATTGTTATTGGGTGCGTTTGCGCTATGCGCAGGCGTGGCGTTTGGAGGAAATCCGGTCCGTGTCGAGCAAAACGAAGCGTATCAAAAGGCGGCACAAGTGGAAGACGCTTTTGCGCAGGTAGTGGAAGCAGTCAAGCCAACGGTTGTAGTTATCACGAACAAACAAACACCGAAAGGCGGGCCAGCGGAATGGATGGGAAATGCACGGGAAATGATTCCAGAAGACTGGTTTGACTTTTTTGGGCTGCAACGTCCGTCACGCCGACGCCCACAAGAAAAGCGTCGTCCGCAACCTGTGGGCAAAGGGTCAGGAGTGTTTATTCAAGAAAAAGGTTACTTGGTGACAAATTACCATGTGATCAAAGACTGCGAATATCTGTCGGTGAAAACGGCGGATGGCACGGTGTACGACAATGAAACAGATTCCAAGGCGGTACGTGTCGTTGGATATGACGAAGAATCGGATTTGGCTGTCTTGCAAGTCGCAAATGGCAAGAAAAACTTCCCGTATCTGCCGTTTGCAGATTCAGACAAGCTGCGTGTCGGGCAATGGGCCATTGCAATCGGTGCACCGTTCAATCTGGATTATTCTGTCACCATTGGATGCATCAGCCAGAAAGGACGCCACGACATGGGAACCGTCAACTACGAAGATTACGTCCAGACAGACGCATCCATCAATCCCGGCAACTCTGGTGGTCCCCTGCTGAATTTGAAAGGGGAAATCATTGGAATCAATGAGTTCATTTTGACGGGGGGACCTGGTTCTCAAGGAAGTGTCGGCATCGGTTTCGCGATTGCCAGCAACTTGACGAACCGAATCAGCCAGTCCTTGATTGAACACGGAGAAGTACGCCGTCCGTTCCTAGGGATCACCATGCAGGAACTAAGCCCTGCCTTCAAAGACACTTACAAGATTGATGCAGGGGTCCTAGTTCGTGAGGTTCTGCCTGGTGAAGCCTCGGAAAAGGCTGGGGTTCAAAACGGGGACGTCATTCTGAAGATTGGCGGGAAACAAGTACATTCCTCGCATGATTTGATGATGAAAGTCACCGAATATCAACCCGGCGACAAGATTGAACTGGATATCCGTCGCGGCTCCAAGGACATTCAGATTACGGTTCGTGCCGGCACCCGTTCCAACTACACAGCCAATAACGGCGGTTCCAGTAGGCGCAAGTTCGAGCAACAGGATAAAACCGATGCCAAGAATGGTCGCCTGGGACTGGTACTGGATGCCTCCAGCGGCAAAATCGTCATCGACTCTGTGGTGGAAGATGGTGCGGCCGAGAAAGCAGGGGACAACAATGATGTCAAATTGCAACCCGGGGACATTGTGCTTGAGGTCAATCGGCATGAAGTCACCACGCTGGAAGACGTCAAGTCCGCATTGAAGGATTCGACGAACAACAACGCGATTCTCTACCTGGAACGCCGTACCAACAATGGTCCCTATCGCTTCCTTTTTGCGGTTCCTCTTGGAAAGTGATTTGCATTTTTCAAGAAAAGCAGTATAGTAATAGGTAGTTTTCCGTAATCAAGTTCCACCATCAAAACCAGACAAAGGGGGTGAACAAAAATGACCGAAATCAAGTGCCGTAAAAGCGAACCGATCGAGCGTGCCCTCCGTCGCCTGAAGAAGAAGATGGATAAAGAGGGGACCCTCAAGGAACTCCGTAACCGCAGACACTACGAGAAACCGAGCGAAGTAAAACGCCGCGAATCCCGTCGTCACTAATTTGACGATTTTCTGCAAAAAGCCAGGTAGCATCTTGTTGCCTGGCTTTTTTTTGCATCTGGCAACAATCTTTCTTCCCCCTAACGATATGAAAGTTCACATATTTGGCAGTTTAAGTGGCACGGAGCCTATCGGTGGTCGCCATCAAACATCGTTAGCTATTGAAAGCAATGGGCTTCTGTATTGGTTTGACGCTGGCGAAAACTGCGCACACGCCGCCTTTTGCATGGGTCTCGACCTTTTTCGTATGCGGACCCTCTGCTTCACCCACCCACATTTCGACCATATCGCAGGGCTGCCACATCTCCTCTGGATTCTCGATAAACTCTGGAAACGCGAAGGACGTCAAGCGCACCAGCCCCTCGATGTTTTTCTTCCGACAGAAGCGTTCTGGCACAAAGCCCTAGCATTCGGATCATTTCCCGACCCTTATGTCTTCCCCGGGCAAGGGGAAGTACTTCCTCACCTTATCCAAGACGGTGTCCTGTTTGACGAAAACCTCACGATCGAAGCGCGGCGCAACAACCACCTCCCGCCAGACAACAACACGGGCAAGCCGTGTTCGTTTTCCTTCCGCGTTCGTACAGAGGGGAAGACCGTCATCATCTCAGGCGATGTCAAAAGTTTCCTTGACTTCGCCCCCTGGCTCGAAGAAGGCTGCGATCTCCTCCTGATGGAAACGGGACATCACGGTCTCCAGAATGTCTGCGACGGACTTAGCGCCTATCCCGTCAAGCACATTCTTTTCTACCACCATGGCCGTGAAATCATGAGCAACTTCGACAACCTCTCGGCCGCCTATCGCTCGAAGAACATTGTTTTTGCAAAAGATCATTCCACTTATGATGTGAATTAAAGACGTGGATTCAGCGGCACGCAAACACTTCTTGGAACAGAGCACGGCCAGAAATCCATTCGTCGCCCCGCAACGCAAACCACATCTACCCCTGTTTCAGGTTGATGCTCGAATGAGATGGGAATATCATTCCAACGCCCTTCCCAGCCTTGTGGACGTTTTTGAACATGCAATGCGCCTAGACGACCGTTCTCCCCGATTGTAACGCTGCACCCGATTGCAAGAGCCGCTTGTTCCAAGGAACGTCCCTGCGCTGTTCGTCGAACAGCAGGAAACAAATGCAACTGCCGCGGACGCATCCGACGGAAAAGCATACGCGTTCCTAGACGGTCTCGATGCGCCGGGAGAAGGATACGCAGATCGTCCGCAACTCCCTGGCGTTTCATTTCCTCAAGCAATGCAAGGGTTGCGGAGCGGCTTCCTGTCTGGAGAACGATAGGCGGTTCGCGCGAGGGCATCAAAAGAATGGCGGGCGGAGTACCGTCACCGCTGCTCACGACCATCAAGGAAGGGGCAGGGGCACGAAAAACAAATGCGCAAAAAACGCACAAGATACATCCGAATACCAACAGGCGCAACCGCCAATGGACAGGACGCGCCAGTCCTACCAAAAGCAAGGCGTAATAGAACAAGACGGTCCCAATTCCAATGGGCTTCCCCGTCAAATAGAGCCCGCGCACGGCACCGCATTCCGCAATCAGACGCAAAGCACGAAGCAAACATTCCAGAACTTGCCCCGTCAGAATAGACAACGTCGGCGAACACCACGCAAAAAACAACTTCACCACCACGCCCCAAACAAGCAAATACGCAAACAGAGGCATGGCAATATTCACCAAAAGCGCCCCTAGGGACAACATACCATTCACATGCATCATCAACCCGTTGCTTCCCAACGATGCCAGGACACTCCCGAACGCTGCGTCCCAGAACCATCTATGATTTGGACGCTTGACACTCCGAGGACGCCAGCGATTTTGCTCTTCAACAAAATTACGAATGACGGATACCAACCCGCCCCCTCTTAGAAGAATTAGCACAAGCGTAAAGGAAAACAAGAATCCCGTGTGTCGCAGATAAAGCGGATTCCACAACAGCAAGAGGATCCCCGCCATTCCCAAAGCATGTTCCCAGTTCTTTTCCCGCAGGCAACTTATCGCCAATCCTGCTACACTAAAAAACAAAAAGGCACGCAATGCCGATGGTGCGGCACCGGCAAGAATCACATAAATCAACAGCATTGGCAATAGCACTAAGGCACGATACCTTAACGGCACAAAAAGAAGTTGCGCCACGGCTCCCAGCGCAAGTGCCATCGTGCCGACATGCAACCCAGAAATGCTGAAAATATGCACCGTCGCTGAACGAATGAACACCTGACGCGTTTCCTCCGGGATATCATCATTTTTCCCAAGAGATAATGCACGATACATCCCGGCGCACTCTGTGTCCTCTATCCCTTCCGTCAATCTCTGCAAAAGATATGCTCGAACTTCTTGGACTCTACGCAAGAAACGTCCCCACCCCTGTGCAGGTGCTTGACAAGTGGAACTGGCTACACAGAACTGCCGTCGAATCCCAAGACACTCCAAATGATGTCCATAACTACCATCAGGGAGTCGTAGGAATGCCCCTTCCAGCAACAATGTGTCACCTTGCAAATAGGGCGATGCGTCCTCAAAAAGCCCCAAAACCTTGCCTCGACAATTCCGCCAACCGTTGCCGACGTCCACTTGCGCAAGATGAAGAACCACGCGGCGTTGTTCCCCACGAGGCTTCCATTCCATCCCTTGCTCGCAGCGTATACGTGCCGAACACTCCTTGCGCGGCAACAACCGCAAATATGTGTCCCAAGGTGCAACTTGGTGCAGATTTGCCAGGCAATATCCCAATCCCGCCAACATCCACCATTTCCACCACTGACGGCCTTGCACAAAAACAGAAACTCCAAAATACAACGAAAAAATCAACCAGGTCCAGGCAAAGATGCAACCGCTCAAGGAGACTCCCATCCCCAACGACAAAGCAAAAAAAGCCCCTATCGAGGGATTGAGCCGAAAATATCTGCTCATCGCTTCCCGATATCGCCAAAACTCTGATTCCCTACGGCGCTTCATGATTCTATCCGGCACCATGTCCGCCTTGCTTCCCCACATGAGAACGCAACCATCTTCGATAGACACGCCTCACAACTGCCTCAGACAAACACCATCCAAAATACCCGAAACCCACTAGAACTTGCATGAGCAACTCCCGCTCCGCCTCCTGTCTCGCCATCCCCATCCGCGTCGGCAAAAACAGTAACGGATTGCTTAATGCCTCCTTCACCCCATCAAACCATCTCGATAATAACTTCCCCACCTCCTCCTTCAAGGATTGCTCTTGCACTCGCTCGAAAAATACGACGAACAACTCCCGACAAATACGATTGCGTAAATTATCCAAATGCTCCAATTCCTTCTTTCCCAACCCACGTATCATCTGATGGAACTTCTTTGTCCCCATTACCCCGCATTCAACATACAACCGCGGTGGTTCCCGTTTGTTGTCTTGATTCTTGTCTCCCGTCTTTTTTCGCGCCAATACCCCAAACTGACGCAAACATTCCTCGTCTATCAAAAAACTTTGATATGACGCGTAAAACACCCGTTTGCGTACCCCACCATGCAACTCCAGCCAACGCAAACTCAACCGCAACGCCAAACGATGCATAAACACTCCCAAATCCGCCAATTCTTCCCCTGTATACGCTTTGCATCCACGAAAACTCTTTCCTTTCCTGCCTTTTGCTTTTTCCTTCTCCATATATCGCTTTTGTTCACGCTCTTGAAGGAGGTACAAACGGCGTGCTGTCTCTTCCTCCCCTGGAATCCCTGCTTCTCGCTTCACCAACAAAACCAACTGACGCCCATAGTTCTTCGAATCATTTTCTTGCACCCCCGAATACTCTTCTGCACGAAAACTCATCCCTTCGCTCACAAACATCAATTCTATATGAAACTGAAATATCCCATCAAAATCGTGCAGGCATTCTCGTAACTGCTCCACCTCAGCGTCAGTCATTCCCTCTTGCGTCCATTCCCTCGTAAATCGTTTGATCACAAGATAGTACCCGCCACCAAGTTTTCTCAATGTGGATTCCTTGTACTTCAATTTCTTCTTCATGTGTCCTCCTTTTTTTCCTGAAGAAATCTCGTTTCTATTCTAACTCCCTAAAAAGCACTTAACGCCTCCTAACACGACGACATCACTACCTTTTATAGGTCATAAAAAGATATAAAATTTTATAATTTGATACTTTTTGAAATACCATCTTATGACCTCCTACCAAGATATACCCTACAGGAACAAATATTCTTATACCATTAAAAAGTCTGATAGATTAAGATATATGCTAATATAGAGTTTGTCAAATTAGATTTTGAGATTTTTATAAAAGAGTTCTTCGTGGAAATAAATAACTAACTAATAATTGCATTTATTCATATAAAAATGCGAATTATCAATTTTACAAGACAATCAAACAAGGACAGAAATCGTATCTTATAGTTTCGGAACACCCACAAAACCAACCCGGGCCCCAGTATTCGATATCAGCGAACACAATAGCGGGACTTGCAGGGGGGCGTATCGGTGGATTCTGCGGATTCTGTAGATTCGATGGAATCGGTGGCGTCGGTGGGGTCGGTGGCGTCGGTTGATTCGGTGGCGTCGATGGATTCGGTGGCGTCGTTGGATTCGGTGGCGTCGTTGGATTCGGTGGCGTCGTTGGATTCGGTGGCGTCGTTGGATTCGGTGGCGTCGTTGGATTCGGTGGCGTCGTTGGATTCGGTGGCGTCGTTGGATTCGGT
>JAFRLI010000188.1 GCA_017431255.1 Victivallales bacterium | reverse complement strand
TCCGGCATCGGTACGACCACCACCTCCAAACTCAATGTCCTCCATGGCTATCCCTCCATCATCGACCGTGGAGCACATGCGGGCGAATACGCTTTCTACGACACCGAGACCTACGAATCCACCGCCGCAGCCACGGGCCGCTTCAAGTGGGAAATGGACCTCTACGTCTTTGACATCGGCGCCTCCGTCGGATTCAACTTCGACAACAACTTCGCCATCTTCGGCTCCGCTGGTCCCAGCATCACCTTCGCCGACATGGAATCCAGAGGCACCTCCATCTCCAACGGCGTCGCAAAACGTTCCTCCAAGGACGAACTTGAAACCGAGTTCGGCTACTACATCTCCGGCGGTGCTTCCTACTGGTTCAACGAACGCATGGGCCTCTCCCTCGAAATCCGCTACGACAACGCTTTCGGTAGCATCGGAACCAAATATGTCTCCCAGAACCTCGACACCTGGGGCGGACAACTCAAGTTCCTCTGCCGCTTCTAATTCCTAGCAGTCCTTCTTTCATCCAGGCCACTGGCACGACCTCACGGCCCTCGCCAGTGGCTTTTTTGTCAAAAAAAAGGAAAAAACATCATGAAAAAAGTCTTTGCGTTGTTGTGCCTTTGCTGTCTGTTCTGCCTTGCTGAAGAACCCCTGAAGGTCCTCATGATTGGCAACAGCTTCTCCGTCAGCGTCTATAAAAACCTCAAAGACCTGGCTTTCGCACAGAAGTCTCCCCTCATCCTCATCGACGCCACGATTGGCGGTTGTTCTATGGAAAAGCACGTCCAAATGTGGAAAAAGTCCCAGGAAGACCCCGAATACCGCCCCTACGGCACACACGCCCAGAATCTCCCGGGCAAACCAAAGGCCTCCTTGCAGGAACTCCTCGCCTACGAAAAGTACGACATCGTCACCATCCAGCAGGCCAGCCACGAATCCTGGATACCCGAATCCTTCTCCTGGGCAAAGGAACTCATCGAAATCGTCCGCAATGCCCAGCCAAAGGCCGAAATCGTCATCCAGCAAACCTGGTCCTACCGCTCCGATTCCCCCCGCTTCCAAAAATGGAACATCGACCAGGACGAGATGTACAAGCGCCTCACCGAAAACTACACAAATCTTGCAAAAGAATACAATTTCCGCATCATCCCGATGGGACTTGCCGTCCAGCTCTACCGCAAGTATGCACCTGGCAAGTACGTCCCCATGTCGAAGGCGCAACTCGCCAAACTCAAGGAACCCGAAGTGCCCCCAACACAAGAGTTTGACGCGGCCGGAAATACCTACTGGGGCGTAAACAAAAAAGACGAAACCAAGACACGAAAACTCATCTCCGATTATATCCACCTAAATCCGCGCGGTCAACTCCTCCAGGCCTACGTCTGGTACTCCTTTCTATTCAAGAAACCCGCCGACCAGCTCTCCTGGATCTCCGAACCTCTCAAGACCACACTCAAACCTGAGGAACTCGCCCTCATCAAAAAGTGCGCCACAGAAGCCATCCAGACCTTCCCCCAGGTAGCCAAATAAGTGGTTAGTGGTTAGTTACGTGTCGCAGGGGATGTCGGGGGCGGCAGCACCGTCCTTTTCTTCTGCTTCATTTCCACCCACATTTAAAGCAAAGGACAGGGGCTGCGCCCCCCGCCCCTGCCCTTACTCTAAGCGCCCCTGTGGAACGCCTCTTCGACAAATGAAGAAGACATGCTTGCGCAAGGTCTCTCTGCGCAGATTCTGAAACATACCGGTCAAATCATGACAGCACGGCAGTCGTTCCCCTGCCTCCTCTTGCTGTGGCTTCATTTGGCACGTCATTTGCTTCCGTTATCAGTGCCCCGAAAAAACGCAGGTTTTACACAAAATTCACCTTTTTTCCCCAACGAGTCATGCCCCTAGCGTCCCAACGAGTTGTGCCCCTAAGCGTCCCTACGAGTTGTGCCCCTAAGCGTCCCTACGAGTTGTGCCCCTAAGCGTCGAACTAACCACTACCCACTAATCACTAACCACTAAAAAATACAATGGATTATCCGCAAAACACCCAAAATCCCGCGCCGCCGCTGTTCACGATTGCCCGCGAAAAGCCCAACAATCAAGAGGCAGAAGTCGCAGTCCTCGGTTCCATGCTCTTGTCCCCGGAAGCCGCTTCCACTGCATTGAGCACCCTCAAGTTCGAAAACGCCTTCTACCGACCCGCCCATCAAACCATCTTCGACGCCATCCTGGAACTGAATGCAGGCAAAAGTGACGCCGCCATCAATCCCATCGTCCTCGCAGACTTCCTCGAACGACAGGGCCGCCTCGCCGAAGTCGGCGGTCGCGCCTACCTCACGCAACTCATGGATCGCGTCCCAACCGCCGCCAATATCGAGCACTATGTCGAAATCGTTCGTCAAAATGCCGTCCTAAGACGCGTCATCGCAACCTGCACCGACGCTATCACACGTTGCTACGACACCGATGACGACGTCGCCGCCGTCCTCGACGGCGTCGAACAAAACATCTTTGAAATCGCTCACATGAGCGAAGCCAAGGAACTGGAGACCATAGACCGACTCACTAAACAGGCCGTCAAATACCTGGAAAGCCTCATCAAGGGAGATTCCGAAGTCCTCGGTCTCCGCACAGGGTTCGATTTCGACCGCATGATCACCGGTCTCAAACCGGGTGAGTTGTTCGTCCTGGCTGCACGTCCTTCCATCGGCAAGACCGCTCTGATGCTAAATATCGCCACCAACATCGCACTCGGCACCGAACCGACTCCCATCGGCATCTTCAGCCTCGAAATGCCCTCCCTACAACTCGCCATCCGAATGATCACCAGCCTCACCCGAATCAGCGTCAGCGATTTCCGAAACCACAGAGTGCAAGCCGCACAATGGGCTGATGTCATGGAAGTCGCTAATCGCGTCCACGACAGCAAAATCATCGTTGACGACACTGGCGCCATTGACATTCTGGAACTCCGCGCCAAAGCGCGCCGCATGAAAAACCAGTACGGCGTCCAAGCCATTTTCATCGACTACCTCCAACTCATCAAGGCTCACACCAAGGCAAATGCCAGCCGCGAAAACGAAGTTGCCATGATTTCAGGCTCCCTCAAGGCGATGGCCAAGGAGTTGAACATCCCCGTCGTCGTCCTCGCGCAGTTGAACCGTCAAGCCGAGCAAGGCGAAAAGCCAAAACTCGCCAATCTCCGCGAATCTGGTGCCATCGAACAAGACGCCGACGTCGTCGCCATCCTTCACCGCGACCGCGACAAGCAGTACGACCAAAAGGAAGACGACACCAAACCCCTCCCCGCCGAACTCATCATCGCCAAAAACCGCAACGGCTCCTGCGGCACCGTCAATCTCCACTTCTTCCCAAGATACACCCGTTTCGAAAACGCCACCGAACTCGGCGAGGAAACCATGCCACAATGACACCAAAACAAGCCACTCAAGTCGAACAGTACCTCCAGAGAATCGGCCATACAGGCTCGGTAGCCCCTACAGAGGCAACCTTGCGCACACTCCAGGGCGAGCACCTCCGTTCCATCCCATACGAAAATCTCGACATTCTCGCACATAAAGAGCACTCCCTCGCCTATGAAGACCTCTTCCAGAGAATCGTCTTAAACCACCGAGGCGGATACTGCTTCGAACTCAACGGCCTCTTCGGATGGCTCCTCCGCAAACTCGGCTTCCAAACCGAGGAGTTCTTCGGACGATGGCTCGCCGGCGAACCCCTCCCCGTACCCAAACGACGACACCGCATCATTCTCGTTCACCTCAAAAAGGGGGACTTCGTCGCCGATGTCGGCATCGGTGGCCCCTCCCCCATCGCCCCCCTCCTTTTCGAGTATTTCCGAGAACAGGAACGCGAAGGCGTCCTCTGGAGAATCGTTCCAGACAACGTCCTCGGCAGCGTCATCCAGCATAAAACCAACAACGAATGGCTAAACTATTATGCCTTCGACGACGCACCCCAGCAGAACCTAGACTTCACCTACGCACACTATTACTATACTCACGCTCCCGCGTCCCCATTCCTCAATAAGACCATCGTTCATATCCGCACCAAAAACGGACGCAACTCCATCTACTCCGAAATCGACCCCGACACAGGGCTCGTCCAACCTTGCCTCACCATCACCCTCCCCGACGGCACCACCTCCTCACGCTTCCTCTACGGCACTCCCCAATTTCAGGTCGCTCTCCAAAACTACTTCGATCTGAAACTCCCGCTTCTTTGATGCCCCATGGACTGGACCAATATCCATAATCTGATGTTCATCTGCCACGGCAATATCTGCCGTTCCCCACTCGCAGAATCCCTCATGACGCACCTCCTCGCAAAAGCTGCCATTCGCAACGTCTTCTGTGCTTCCGCAGCCACAAGCACCGAGGAAATCGGAAACGGCGTCCACCCAGGAACTCGCAGCGTTCTTCGGCAACACGGAATCCCCCTCGTCCCTCATCGTGCCGTTCAACTCCATCGCGACGACCTCCCCGCATACGACCTTTTCCTCGGAATGGACACCCCGAATGTCCGCAACATTATCCGCATCCTCGGTCCTGACGCCATCCCCAAGACCTTCCGCCTGCTTGATTTCACC
>JAFRLI010000187.1 GCA_017431255.1 Victivallales bacterium | reverse complement strand
TGCTACGCGCGGCCACACACTTGATATAAAACACAATACAAAGTGCAAGCCGCCGCAAGCGGCGGATTGCCTTCTGTGTATTCTGTGTGTTCTGTGGACTCAAAAATGAGTTTTGCAACTACCTCTCTTGAGAAAATGTTTTTGTCCAGTTTCGGGCCTTCTTCAGTTTCATGCGCGTACTTTTTTGTCTAGACTACTACTATCCGCATTTGGGCGGAGCGGAGATTCTCTTCCAGAATCTGGCGGAGGGTCTGGTTGCGCGTGGTCACGAGGTGGATGTGGTGACACAGGCAGTGCGGGATGCTCCTTTGGAGGAGGCAATCCAAGGCGTTCGCGTGCACCGAGTACGCACTGGGGATTCGCGCAATGTGTTCTGCGTGGCGGCACTGCCGACGATGCTGCGCCTGGCAAAGCATGCCGATGTGATTCATGCGTCTACGTTTGCGGCGGCATGGCCTGCCGCGCTGGCGGCAAAGTTGCGTCGAAAACCGAGTGTCTTGACGGTCCACGAGGTGTGGATTGGAATGTGGAATCAGGTCTCCGACGCAGGACGGCTCTCCAACGCATTCCACGATTTGGCCGAACGAACCATCTACTGGCCACGTTATACCCGGTACATTGCGGTTTCGCATGCTACCGAACGTGCGCTGGCAAACTTCGTTCCCGGCGAACGCATCTGCACCATTTACAACGGACTCGACTACACGCTCTGGAACCCGTCCGAGCACGACGGCAAGACGGTTCGCGCAAGTCTGCCACTGCCGTCGGACGCTCACCTTTTCTTCTTTTCGGGGCGTCCTGGACGTTCCAAGGGGTTCCCTGTCCTGTTGAAGGCATTTGCGGAAGTGGTCAGGCAGGCACCGAATGCGTGCTTGCTGGCGTTGTTGAGCACGTCCCGCGCATGCGCAGAGGGCTACCGCGAGGCTAGGTGCCTGGTTCAGGAACTCGCCCTAGAGGAAAAGGTGCTTATCCACGCGCCCGTTCCACGCTTGGAATTGCCTTCCTGGGTAGCGGCTGCGGACACGGTTTGCGTCCCTTCGCTTTCCGAAGGATTTGGTTTCTGCGCCGCAGAGGCCTCTGCCCTCGGAAGACCTGTCATTGCCACCGACAATGCCTCCCTTCCCGAGGTCATCGGCGGCAAATACCTCCTCGTCCCACCAGCCAATTCCAAGACCTTCGCCGCCGCAATGCTCCGCGCCATTTACAATGATTACGATACCCGTCCCCTCCCTCATTTCTCCCTGCAAGACAACATCCTTCAACACGAAAAACTCTACGAGGCAGTGGCAAGTGGCTAGCATTTCCTAAGAGTCGTGCCCCCTAAGAGTAGTGCCCCCCGCCAATAACCCGACCTTTCCATTCGTTTCCTCCACAAGGGGAACCTTGGAGAAAAAGACATGAGACACGCAATTCTAGTCATATTCGCAGCAATGCTTGCCTTTGCGGCACCGAAATGGGACGTGCCGCAGGCAAAGCAGCGCCTGCGTGTGAACATTCCCTCTCCCGCCAACACCTCTGTCTTGCTTCCGTTGCAAGGGGAACTTTTAGACAGTGCCGTGGCGGTGCAGGCCTGCAATGACGACGGCAAGCCCGTCCCGGCCGCATGGTTCCAGCGTGGCGGGAAGAAACGTGGGATTGTCCTGGATTTTTCGGGTTGCCAACTCAAGAAGGCTTCCAAGAACACGGCAACATTCGCGGCCAGCATCTATTTGCTGGAAAAAGAGGTCCCGGAGCTTCCCATTCCCAAGAACGACCGCAATGTCACGGTATTCCGCTGGATGAAAAGCCTCACCACGCGCCCATTTACTGCCCCGGAAATGCTTGCCACCTTCTCCTCCCACCTGGGAGCGCGAAAGGCGCAGGGCGCACGCGTCGCCAACTTCGGTGACATCCTGCCCAAGTGGCAGTTCCCCGAAAAGGGAAATCCTGCCGAACTCCTGCTCTGGAATACACGATTCTTCCTGGACGAGGCCACCGAACTCGACTTCGGTGCCGACCAGGAGCACGTCGCCTGGACGGTTTTGGTGGACGCGAAGCCCGTCGCCAACTGGTCGGACGCCTTGGACCGTCATGGTCCTGCCGTGAGGTTGGAGGCGGGGCTGCACACGTTGCAGATGCTGGCAATCCGTTACCGTGGGGAACCCTTGCCCCGCCTGGCGATACGCCGTTATGCAAAACCATTCTCAACGGAACTCCTGCCTGGCGGCGCATTCGATTCCCTGGCCTGGGAAACCCAGGAAAAGACGCTTCATTCCATCCGTGTGGACAACCGAACCACCTTCCACTTCCCGCTCGTCTCCCTGTTCGCGACTGCCATCGAGGCCACTGCAAGCAATGCCACGCTTCTTGGGAGCGACGGCCAGCCCCTTCCGCAAGCGGGAAGCACCGCCTGGTTCCTGGCGCTGGATTCCCTGCGGCCAGGGTTTCGTCTCGGGACGCTCGTGATGTCATCCGAAACGCGTTGGGAGTGCGGCGAGCGCCTGGACCTCGTCACCACCGTCCGTTTCCATGCCTCCGTTCTGCCGGCGAACGGCGTGCCAGATTTCGTGCCACGTCTGGTTGGTCATCCGCAGGGATTCCTTCTAGAACCCTTCCTGCGTCTGGAATACGAGGCCGTGGACGCTGGCGAAATCCCTGTCGCCGCCACCTCCAAACCCATCGCACAGCCCTTCCAGAATACCCCTGTGCCGCATCATGCAGCCTCCCTTCGGTTTGTGCACACCCTTTTGGGACGCCCCGCCAC
This sequence comes from Victivallales bacterium, assembly GCA_017431255.1. GTDB lineage: Bacteria > Verrucomicrobiota > Lentisphaeria > Oligosphaerales > Oligosphaeraceae > RGIG2581. Next base: position 6,122 of record JAFRLI010000187.1, on the reverse strand, counting down.
TGCACCTGTCTCCATTCCAGTCGCGCATCCTGCGGACGATCTCGATTCCCTCACCGCCAGCGGATACAACCTCCTGCTTGCGGGACAACGCGCCATTCTTCTGTGCGACCCCCTCCCCACGCAGTCGCGCCCCATGCCTCCGCGCAAGAGCCATCCTACCACCGCCCTGCTGGACGGTTTCACCGCCGCGCTTGTCGCACCAGGTGCCACACAACCTTTGACGCAGGGGAAGAACCTCCTGGTCTTCCCGGCACCTCCGTCCCCAGGAACCATCGCCAACCTCGCAGACTTCCTCGCGCTCCCGAACCTTCTCGCCGCCAAACCCGACGTCGCCATCCTGTTCACTGGCCTCACCTCCTTCCGCGAAGGTCTCACCCCGCAGCAATCCATGGTGCCGCTTCTCTTCCTCGCGCAATCTTGCCTTGCGCACGGAATCACTCCCATTCTCGTCGCCCTCCCGCAGTTCCCCACATTCCCCCAGGATACTCAACGCCTCACTGCGCTCTACACGAAGGAACTCGCGCTCTCTCTCGCGGTTCCTGTTATCGACTTGCAGTTCCACCAGAAACGAGACGACACCTCTTCCGAAAATTGGTTCACCGCCAATGGTTGCCAACTCGCCACTCCTTCCAATGCCGCCCGTGCCTGGGCCGCTCAATTCCTCAAATAGACCATGCCTGACAAAATCTGCGACCTCACATCTCACATCAGCGACGACCCGCTCGCCCCGCGCGGCTTCCCGCAAGCCACGCAGACCCTCTGTACGTGGCAGCGTGTCTTCCTCGTGGCGCTCCTCGTCGGCCTTGTCGCTTGGACCGTCTTCGACCATCATAACGCGCTTCTCACCATCAATATCGTCCTCTCCCTGTTCTATCTTGCCACCACCCTCTACCGCATGCTCATCATCGACGCCGCGCTGCGGCACCGCGTCGAACTCAACTATACCCCAGAACAACTTCAGCGTCCTCCTGACGGCAAGCAGTGGCCACGGTACATGGTCATCCTGCCGATGTACCACGAGAAGGATGTCCTTCCGCAACTCATCGAGGGTCTCTCGCAATTGGATTATCCCAAGGACCGTCTCGAAATCCGTCTCCTCATTGAAGAAGACGATGCCGAGACAATGGACGCTGCGCGTGAAATGAACCTGCAGCCGCCCTTCAAAATCGTCCCCATCCCGAAGTCCTACCCGCGCACGAAGCCCAAGGCCTGCAATGTCGGCATCGAGAATGGCGAAGCCGACCTGCTTGTCATCTACGACGCCGAAGACCACCCCGAACCCGACCAACTCAAAAAGGCCGCCTGGGCGTTCCACGACGTTCCCGACAATGTCGCCTGCATTCAGGCAAAACTTGGCTACTACAATCCACGCCAAAATCTCCTGACGCGGTTCTTCACGGCAGAGTACGCCACCTGGTTCGGGCTTTGCCTGCCAGGACTTGACCGCCTGCAAGCCCCCATCCCCCTTGGCGGCACCTCCAACCATTTCCGTCTCAACATCCTCCGCAAGGTCAAAGGCTGGGACGAATACAACGTCACGGAAGATTGCGACCTGGGACTGCGCCTGTTCTCCATGGGATACCGCACGCGCATCCTCGAATCGACCACCTGGGAGCAGGCGTGCCCGTATGTGCCATTCTGGATTAAGCAGCGTTCGCGCTGGGTCAAGGGGTATGTGCAGACCTACTGCATCCACACGCGGGACTTCTTCCGCTTCCACGAGCGCATGGGATTCCTCAACAGCCTGCAATTCCACCTGCTCATCGGTGGAACCTTCCTCTCCCAACTCATCAATCCGCTCTACTGGGTCATGACCTTCCTGTGGCTCGTCTGGCGTCCTGAGGGACTTGACCAGTACTTCCCCGTTCCCATCTTCGCGATGGGTTCCTTCTGCCTCTTTGTGGGGAACTTCGTTTTCATCTACACCACTGCGCTCGCCTGCATCCGACGAGGCGTCGGCTACCTTGCAAAACTCTCCTTCCTGATGCCCTTCTACTGGATGATGATGAGCGTCGCCGCCTGGAAGGGCACTCTCCAACTGCTCTGGGCACCCCACCATTGGGAAAAAACCAAACACTTCGCCAACCAGCAGCCGCCACAGAACTGATTCCACCATGGCTCACTCCGTTAATCCATTCTCCGCTCAATTCGGACACAGTTTCGAACGCAAACTGCTGACCGCGCTCGGCTACTGCGCCATTATCGTCTTCCTGTACATGATGCCGCACCGGGAATCCGAGGCGATGCAGGTCCACGAGGCCATCGTCCAGGCACTGCGTGCCGGCACGACCTGGGGACGACAGGCATTCATCGGCTCCTTTGCACGACCCGTTCTGCCGAGTCTTGCGCTGCTTTGCTGCACCATTCTCTCCGAGGTCATCGGCACGAATGCCGCCATCCTGATGGTTTCCCTGTCGCAAGGACTGGCTCTGATTTTCCTTTGCCGGGCGCTGGTCAAGGTCCGCAGTTGGTACTTGGCACCATTGCCCGTGGCCTTGGTGCTGGCAATTCCCACGTTGCGGCAGGCGATGATGCGGCTGGATCCGAACTGGCTGACGGCTCTTCCCGTTGCCGCCGCCGCGTATTTTCTGGTGCAGTGGTCGCGCAAGCATCGATTGCGAGACGTGATGCTGGTTTCGCTGAATCTGGGGTTGCTGGCGTTTTGCGGAGTCGTGCCCGCCATTGCCGGGGCAATTGCGGTGATTGTCTTCTACGTGCAGCACCGTTGCTGGCTCAAGTCCCAAAATCAATCCGCAGACGGTGCGGGCACCATCATCCTCTCCACTTTCCTGTATTGCGCCTTTCTCTGGCTGCTCTGGAACTGGCTCGTGATGGACAATCCGTTCTTCCCCTTCCATGAACTTGCCGAATTTCCCAAGTCCGTCACGCAAGCGCGCGTGTATGCGCAGTTCCAGGCGCGTGCGGAAGCGATTGCCGCATGCTTGTTTGTGCTGTGCCCGCTTGTGATTGTGCGCAACAAGTCCCATTTCGGAGGAAGCGCGATGACGCTGGTGCCGTTGTTTGTGATTCCCGTTCTGGCAGTGCCTGTCTGCTTTGCTGGAAACATCCCGCTGACAGGGCTGGTTCCGATGATTTGCGCCACCTTGCTCGCCGCCTTCGTCATCCTGCTGGACGCCGATTTCGCCAAGCCCGTAGTCTACACCGCTGCCTATCTGGCTGGCGCAGTCTGCTGCGTCGCCATCTGGATCGCACCCGCACTGACGAGACGCGATTCCCCGCGCGAACTCCGCAACGGTGCACCCGACCCTAAGGAAATCACCGAGTTCATCGACCAGTTCTGGCCAGATTCCCGAACCATGCTCTACGGCGTCGAACTCCCCGCGCTTTTCCCCGACCCCACGGAACAACGCTTCGTTGCACGCGTCGATTATCAGGAACAGGACCTGTTGACACAGGCGCACGATGAACAGATGCACCTGCTTGTGCCGCCTCCCACCTCGGGCTTCTATCCCAAAAAGGGACACCCGCTTGCGGACATTCATGCCAATGGACGCCCCTGGCTCCTGCTCGAAAAAACTTGGCCCAATGGCTGGCAACTGTACCGACTCGTCCAGCCTCCTAAAAATGAATCTCGCCTTGATTTCCTCCGTCAACTGAACCCATAATCCCCCCAGAGCAGCCATGCGCGACTTTTTTGCACTGAAAGAAAATCATACCAATCCCACCACGGAAATCCTCGCCGGCGTGACGACGTTCCTGGCGATGGCCTACATCTTGGCGGTCAATCCGGACATCCTCAGTGCGACGGGCATGCCCAAGGGCGGGGTTTTCTTTGCCACTGCCATTGCCGGCTTTCTGGGGACGTCCCTGATGGCCTTCTTTGCAAACTATCCTTTTGCGCTGGCACCTGGAATGGGCCTCAACGCTTATTTTGCGTACACGGTCGTGTTGAAGATGGGGTATTCGTGGCAGTTTGCGTTGCTGGCAGTCTTCACGGAAGGGCTTGTGTTCCTGCTTTTGTCGGTCACGAAGGTACGCGAGGCGATTTTCAACTGCATTCCGTTGCCGCTCAAGACAGCGGTCACGGTCGGCATCGGCTTGTTCATTGCGTTTATTGCCTTGCAAAAGTCGTATGTCATCGTGGACAATCCGGCCACGCTTCTTGGATTCCAGAACTTCACCTCGGATAATCTCCACAACCACGGCATTTGCGCCATCCTTGCGCTCACAGGAACTCTCTTCACCGCCTGGATGCTCCAGAAAAAGGTACCTGGCGGCATCCTGCTGGGAATCCTGGCTACCTGGCTCGCAGGCATTCTCGCGCAATGGATCGGACTTTATGTCATCAATCCCGAGGTCGGCTGCTACTCCCTTATTCCCAAAGTCACTTTTGCGACATTCACCAACTCCTATAGCGAGTTCACTCAGATTTGGGATGCTCTCTTCTCCTCAAAGCAATGGACCCTCGCCGGTTCCGAACAGACGGGATTCGACCTGCTCAAATCCACCAACTTCGTCATTATCTGCCTCGCTTTCATGTTCGTCGATATCTTCGACACCATGGGAACTCTCATCGGAGTCTCCTCCAAAGCCGACATGCTTGACAAAGACGGCAAACTTCCCCGTATCCGCGGCGCGCTTTTCTCCGATTCCATAGCCACCGCTTTCGGCGCCATCCTTGGAACTTCCACCGTCACTACCTATGTCGAATCCGCCTCAGGCGTTGCCGAAGGGGGACGTACGGGACTGACCGCCCTCACGACCGCTTTCCTTTTCCTGCTTTCCCTTTTCTTTGCCCCCATCTTTCTCGCCATCCCCTCCTTCGCCACCGCACCCGCGCTCGTCATCGTCGGATTCTACATGATTTCAGGGGTCGCAAAAATCGACTTCCAAGACTATCTGGACGCCATTCCCGCCTATCTCACCATCCTCATCATGCCTCTCGCCTACAGCGTTTCGGAGGGGATCAGCGTTGGTGTCATCAGTTGGACGGTCCTCAACTTCTTCTCTCCTCGACGCAAGAACATCAATCCTGTCATGTACGTCCTCACCGTCCTTTTCCTCGCGAAATACGTCGTACTCTAACAAAGGACGGGGGGCTGCCCCCCCCCGCTGCCCCCGCTCCTCCCGCGCACGTTCCTGCCTGATATCGGAGTTCAGACTGGGAAAAAAACTGCCCAGGATATTGCAATAATCCAAAACGGAGGTATAGTTAGGGTAGTTTTTCCAAATGCGTTTTGGTTTCCACTTTTTCCCACAAAGGAGCGTGTCTTATGAAACAGTGTTGGCAATGGTTCGTGTGTTTTTGCTTGGTTTTGACAGGTGTGCTTTCTGCGGAGGAGCCGGCAAATGGCGGCAATCTGCGCTACTCCATTACGGTGAGCAAGTTCGAGAATAAGGCGAACTGGAGCGGACGCTGGGATCTGGGAGACGCCTGGGGAACGATCCTGACCGATTGCCTGATGCAGACGAAGCGTTTCATCGTTTTGGGCGAAAAAGACATGCGTGGCGAAGCCATGCTCGAACAGGACCTCGCCGCCAGTGGACGCATGGCCAAAGGAAACAAGGCACCGGAAGTGGGACAAATGACCCCGGCACAACTGCTCGTGAAGGGTGCCATCACCCATGTCGAAGCCGATACGGCAGGCGGGAACCGGGGAATCGGTTTCAAGGGAATCCGTGTGGGTTTTGGGAACAGCAAGACCGAAATCAACGTTACCATCTACGTGGTGGATTCCCGCACCGGTCAAGTCAAAGCGTCCAAATCGGTGGTTGGACGTGCCGGCAAAAAAGGTCTTTCCCTGGGCTATCACGGGAATGCCCTGCATGGTCTTACGGGGGATATGGAGGAGTTTGCCAAGGATAATATGGGGCAGGCCACGATAGACGCCGTCAACCAGACCGTCGAGTTCCTGATTGGGCAACTGGAGTCCATTCCATGGGAGGGGACCGTCGTCAGCAATGCCAAGGGCAAAATCATCATCAATCGCGGGACTCGCGAAGGCGTCAGTGCCGGCATGAGATTCGTGGTTGGCAAGGCGGAAGTCATTACCGATCCTGACACGGGCGAAGTGCTCGACCGCTCCGTCGAAAAGGTCGCCACCATTGTTGTGGATACCGTGCGCGAAAAAATCGCCATCGGAAAAGTCGTTGATGGCGAC
>JAFRLI010000018.1 GCA_017431255.1 Victivallales bacterium | reverse complement strand
GTGCTCGTGTTTCTTGAAATATTCTTCGTTGAAGTTCATATAGACGAGACCGTTGTAGATTTGAATGACCCGGTCCTGGAGTCCACACTGAATGCCAAGTGCCTGTTCGGCTTTCCAGCAGATGGTCGGTGCAAGTTCGATGGGGATGTTTGAGACCTCGTAGAAAGCCTCCAAAGCCTTGAGGGTAGCGGTGCAGATGGCGCTGGAGCCGCCCAGACCGACCAGGCGTGGTACCGTCGTGCTGTAGCGCATGGTGAAGTTGCGTTTGGGAAGGGGAATGTCGTGCTCCTGGCAGTATGCGAAGAACTGTCGGCAGGTGGCCTTGAGCAGACGGATGCCACCGTAGTATCCGAAATGGTCGATTTCCTGGACCATGGCGTCAAAACTGCGGAAGGTACCGCTGTCTTCGTCGTTGGCGAGGAGATTGATTTCGGGACTTTCGTAGATGGTGACAGTGGCGGGGAAGTCCGCCATGGCGAGAGAGATGGTTTTGCCGAAGTATCCATCGGAGGGATTTCCGAGGAGACCGCAGCGCCCGTAGGAAGTGCAGGTTGTAATCATAACTAGTTGGGTTGCAATGAGTTACGTGTTGAATTCAGATGCCATGAAATCAGCTAGAGCGTCATGCCAGTCGGGCATGGGCGGAAGGTTGCAGAGGCGAAGCATTCGCTTTTCGAGGCGAGAGTTGAGAGGTCGGGGAGCCGGACGGGGGAACTCGGCCGTGGTGCAGGGTTGGATTTCCTGGTTGACCTTGGCGAGGCGGAAGATTTCCTTAGCGAAGTCGTACCAGGTCGCTTCACCCTCGTAGGTGAGGTGGAAGGTGCCTACGAGGTTCGGGCGGTCCAGGAGTTCCCCAAGTTTGCGGGCGACGGCAAGCGTGGAGGTGGGATTGCCGTGCTGGTCGGCGACGACTTTGAGGACGGGACGCGTCCCGTCCGCAAGTTTCATCATTGCATGAGGGAAGGAAGGACCGCCTGGTCCGTAGAGCCAAGAGATACGGCAGATGACGTGGTTCGGGCAGTGGGTACGCACCATTTGCTCACCGGCGAACTTGCTGGCACCGTAGACCGTGTGGGCACCGCCAGCAAGGTCGAATTCGTGGTAGGGACGGTCAAGTGAGCCATCGAAGACGTAGTCGGTGGAAATGGCGATGAGGCGTGCGCCGTGGCGACGGCAGGCTGCTGCGACATTTGCAGAGCCGAGCGCATTAAGGCGGTAGGCAAGATCAACTTCCGTTTCACATTTATCGACAGCGGTCATGGCCGCACAGTGGATGACGGCGTCGGGTTGGATGTCGGCGATTTTCTGGTCGAAGCCGTTTTCATCCAGAATGTCCCATTCCGGGAGGTCGGCGACGATGATTTGGTGGTGTGCCAGGACGTTTTGGAGGGTGCGTCCCAACATGCCTTTGCCGCCTGTGACGACGATTTTCATGGGGTGGGCCTCCAGGGTTGGATGTCACGGAAGGCAGGGTGTCTGGTGTCCTTTTCGGAGAGGTTCCAGTGGTCGGGGCGAACTTGCCAGTTGATGGCGAGTTGCGGGTCGTCAAAACGGATTCCCCGTTCGGCGGAGGGCTGGTAGAAGTTGTCGCATTTGTAGGCGAAGATGGCGGTCTGGGAGAGGACGGCGAATCCGTGGGCGAAACCGCGTGGGATGAAAAGCTGCCGTTTGTTCTCGCCAGAGAGTTCGACTGCTACGTGCTTGCCGTAGGTCGGGGAACCCTCGCGGATGTCCACCGCCACGTCCAGGACGGCACCCTGGATGACGCGTACCAACTTTGCCTGCGTGTACGGCGCCGCCTGGTAATGCAGCCCTCGCAGGACGCCGTAGGAGGAGCAGGATTCGTTGTCCTGGACGAAGTCGCAGTCGATTCCTGCTTCGTGGTAGCGTGTCTTGCTCCAGGATTCGAAGAAATAGCCTCGCGAATCTCCAAATACCCGTGGCTCCAGGATGAGCACGCCGTCGATGTCTGTCTTGAGAATGTTCATTTGTCGCTGACCAGTCTGGCCAGATATTGGCCGTATTCGGTTTTGAGAAGGTCTTGGATGCTGTCACGCACTTGAGCAGGGGTGAGCCAACCGTTTTCGAAGGCGATTTCCTGGAGGCAGGCGACTTGGAGCCCTTGGCGCGTCTCGATGGTGCGGATGAAGTTCGCGGCGTCGAGCATGGCGTCGTGGGTACCAGTGTCAAGCCAGGCGTAGCCGCGTCCAAGACGTTGCACGCGGAGTTGTCCCCGCTTCAGATATTCGTTGTTGACGGAGGTGATTTCCAGTTCGCCGCGTGCCGAGGGTTTGATGGTTTTCGCAATCTGCACGACATCGTTGTCGTAGAAGTAGAGTCCTGTCACGGCGTAGTTGGATTTGGGGTGCACGGGCTTTTCCTCGATGGAAAGCGCTTTGAAGTTCTGGTCGAACTCGACGACGCCGAATCGCTCGGGATCCTTGACATAGTACCCGAATACGGTCGCGCCCTTCTCCTGGGAAGCGGCTTCGCGGACGATTTTTCCGAGGTTGGCTCCGTAGAAGATGTTGTCGCCAAGGACGAGTGCGACGTGGTCGCGTCCGATGAACTCTTCGCCGATGAGGAATGCCTGGGCGAGACCGTCGGGAGAGGGTTGGACGGCGTAGGTGAAGTTGACGCCGAAACGGGAGCCGTCGCCGAGAAGTCGTTGGAAGGAGGGTTGGTCTTCGGGAGTGGTGATGATGAGGATGTCACGGATTCCAGCGAGCATCAGGACGGAGATGGGGTAGTAGACCATCGGCTTGTCATAGACGCCGAGGAGTTGCTTCGAGACCCCGCGCGTGATGGGGTGCAGGCGCGTTCCCGCGCCACCAGCCAAGACGATTCCCTTCATTTGGTTTCTCCTTTGCCGAGGCGTTCGCCAGAGTATTTCTTTTCGCGGATGGGACGCCACCACCAGTCGTTGTCCAAATACCATTGGACGGTGCGGCGGATGCCGGTGTCGAAGTTCTCTTCCGGGCGCCAGCCGAGTTCGCGGCGGAGTTTGTCCGCGTCAATGGCATATCGCTGGTCGTGTCCGGGACGGTCGGTGACGAAGGTGATTTGGTCTTCGTACTTTCCGCTTTGCTTGGGTCGCAATTCGTCGAGGATTTTGCAGATGGTTTGTACGACCTGGAGGTTGGTGCGTTCGTTGTGGCCGCCGATGTTGTAGGTTTCGCCGGGAAGGCCTTTGCGGTTGATGAGCCAAAGTGCCTTTGCGTGGTCTTCGACGTAGAGCCAGTCGCGGATATTGTCTCCCTTGCCGTAGATGGGGAGAGGCTTGCCGTCCAGAGCGTTGAGGATGACGAGCGGGATGAGTTTTTCGGGGAAGTGATAAGGACCGTAGTTGTTGGAGCAGTTGGAGAGGAGGACGGGAAGCCCGAAGGTGTGTCCCCAGGCGCGCACGAGGTGGTCGCTGGAGGCCTTGCTGGCGGAGTAGGGGGAACGAGGGGAATAGGGTGTGGTTTCCTGGAAGAATCCTTCGGGACCGAGGGAGCCGTAGACCTCGTCCGTGGAGATGTGCTGGAATCGGAATGCGGACTTGCGTGCTTCGTCCAGGCTGCGCCAGTATTCGAGGGCGCATTGAAGGAGGTTTGCGGTGCCGAGGACGTTGGTTTTCACGAAGCAGAGCGGATCGTCGATGGAACGGTCAACGTGGGATTCTGCGGCGAGGTGCATGATGGCGTCAGGCTGGAACGAGGCGAAGAGATTCGCGACTCCTTCGCGGTCGCAGATGTCCAGTTTTGCAAAGTGGTACAGGGGCGACGAGGAGACCTCGCGCAGGCTCTCCAGGTTGCCAGCGTAGGTTAACTTGTCGAGATTGACCACTTCCGCCAATTCGTTCTTGACGAGGTGCCGAATGAGCGCGGAACCAATGAAGCCCGCACCGCCTGTGACGATGACTTTCAGCATAGCGTGCCTTGGGTAAGGTGGTAGAAAGGGACAAGACGAATGTCTGTTGGTTTGGGAAGAGACTATGAGGCATTCGCGGGAACAATGAGAACAATGAAAGGGGCTTCCAGAGAGAACCGGATTTGAGCCTCGTTCCTCTAGTCCCTTCTCATCGGCCTCATCATCTCATACCTCGACCATTTGGGGAAACAGAGCGTGTTAATAATATATGTTTCCCATTGCGTTATTTCAAACTTTGAGGGCGGGGATGGGAGTGATTCGCAAAGGAAAGAACCGCCGATTTCGGGAGTGTGGCGGATTAAAACCCCAGTTTTTTCTGGAGTGCTGTTCCAAGGCGTCCTGAAACGAGCCAGACGGGGGTGAGCAGTTTGTCAATCAGGATGGAGGCGCCAACGACCAGAAGCGCGAGGACGACGGTGGCGCAGAAGAGCAGGCAATCATCGCCGAGATGCTGGCAGAGGGATTTTCCGACCAGGTGGAGGAGTTGCTTTGCGTGTACGGAGCAGTGAATGAGGAAAATGGCGAGGCAGGAGGTCGCCAGCCAGTTGATGCCGGCAGATTGCAGGCGGATTTTGCCGAACAGCAGGAACAGAAGGACTGCGTTGGTAATCAGGAGAGGGCTGGTGTAGTAGAAGCACAGTTTCCACGTGACTGCGTGCAGGCTGGGTAGCAGAAGATATGCGGAGACGATGGCGATGTTGAGCAGGAGGTAGGCTAGCAGTAGTTTGGAGGTTGACCAGTTTTGCCAAGCGCCTTTATACTCGTGCAGTTGTTGTCCCAAGCAGTACAGGAACATGAAATACCCCAGATTTTTGCCTTCCTCCAGAGTGAAGTCACCGCGGGATTGGGCTATTACGACGGAGATGAATCCGAGTGCGAGCAGAATGTACCATTTCTGTTTAGAGGAGGCCCTGCCCAAAAAGTCATTCAGTATCGGCGAGACCAAGTAGAGATAGACGTAGGTGCGCACAAACCAGAATGGGGTGCGGGAGAGAAAGCAAAGCGCTAGCGCTTTCTCATAAAGGCCATCCCCATGGCGTAGTCCGAAAATGATATTGGTCAGGCTGTAGACCAGCAGTATGCTCAGCAGACGGAACAGCCCCTTGGAACTCGGCTTGATGCCAAAATATCCGCTGAGCAGGACAAAAACCACCACTCCGACGTGCAAAGGCATCTGAACCGCTTCGAACCACGGGGACGCACGGAACGGCACCACATAGAAGTGAATGATGTGGTACAGAACAATGCAGAACTGAGACACGAGGCGAAGCAACTCGAAGTTGCTCTCGCGTGCCAGTTGGCGAATTGGCGAAGGCGTGCGTAGCGTCATTGGAAACCCGAATGGAGGAGACGGTGGCTAAGCCTGTTCCAGTTGTCGACGGAGCCACTCCCTGGAGGTTTCCCGTTGTTGCCTCAGGGCGGTGGAGTAGTCGTCTTGGATGTAGTTCTCCCAGGAGATATCCCTTGGATTGTCTTGCAGGGGATAAGTGAGGAGATGTTTGACGGCGCCTGTGGATTGGAGGAGGTTGAGCGCCCGGCTGTCGTGCGTGGTGTCGCGGTTGGCGAGAGTGAGGAAGGGGACGCCGGCGTGGAGCGAGAACACCGTGCCGTGGAAGGAGCCTGTGACCACGAATTTCGCGTGGAAGAACAGGTCCAGGAACTCGTAGGGGGAGGCGTTCAGGAAAACTCGGGGACGGCTTTTGAAGAAGTCCTTCTTCTTGCCGCTGAGGTAGATGGCCTCGCAGCCGAGTTGCCGCTCCAGTTCGGCGATGAGCGTGCGCACCTTGGGGTGATGGTCCAGCACGCCGGGAAACACATACACGAGAATGTACGGTTTGCGGAGTTTGCGAATGGCCTTTTCGGCGAGGCCACGCCATTCCTCTGTGGTCAGTAGCAATGTCGGGTCGCAGCAGCGGACCGCATTGGCGAAGCCGAGTTTGCGCAGCAGGGCCACCCCGCTCTCTTCGCGAACGGAGAGCGCGTCGTAGTCCGACAAAAGGCGACGATACTCCTCCACGAACTCGGGAGGCAACTCGGCGCGGGTGAAACTCGACGCGTAAGAGATTTTGCGGACGGCACTTCGCCGAGCCTGTGGGACGAAATCCAGCAGATAGGAGGAATCTCCGCGGTTATGCGCGGGGTTGAAGGTCTGGTCGCTGCCCGTGATGTAGACGTCCGCCTGCGGGGGATTCTGCATCAGGCTCGCTTTGGTGGGATATCGGGGCGAAAGCTGGAGTTCCTCCCGCAGAAAACGGTTGTAGAGGAGATTGCGTCTGGCGCACAGAAGGCTCTCCAGCCAGAGGTTGAGACGCGAACGAAAGGGGTGATGTTCGGGGGTGACGTAATCCAGGGTGATGCAGTTCCAGCCGAGGGAGCGAATGGCGGTGCTGAGCGCGTATGCCTGGAGCGCGGCGCCGTAGTTGATGCGGCGGAAAAAGGTGATTTGAACGGCGGTTTTCATGGACGAGGAATCAACGGTCTAAAATCGGCAGAACACGCCCCAAGGCCCGGATGGTGCAACTCCAGAAGTGTGCCAGGTGCAGACCGAACGGGAGAGGAAGCAGTTTCAGGAACAACCCCCGCGTCCTTTGCCAGATCGGACGGACTTTGCGGTGGGAGGTGTCGAGAAACTTACGTTGGTCTTCCTGGGGAATGGGGGCGGTTTCGCACAGGCTGCGCGCCTGGTTCCAGGCATCTCGCCCACGTTCTGTGAGGGCGAGCACACGGCTGATGCCTTCCTTTTCATTTCGGAAGCAGTCGCTCCAATAGTCCCCGACGCGAATGTCCGCCTCGGAGCATCCCCCGCGGAAGGGACATTCTAAACAGCATTGGTTCGTGGCAGAAAACCGCAGATAGTGGTGGAAGAACAGGTCGTTCTGGCCGACTGCCCTGCGATAAAATTCTTCGCCGCCCTTATTCTTGAGAATCATTGTTTCACCGACACGCCAGCCGAAGGTCTTGTCTCGCCAGCAGGCCATCGTGGAGGTGCGTTCGCTTGCGGGTACGTGGGCGCGGAGGAAGGCCTTCCAGAGGCGATAAGAGGGGACGCTGTGGCACCAGAAGTCCACCAGCAGGAAGCGGGACTCTTGGCGGGTGCGGCGGAGGATACGGCGGAAGCCCGCGATTTGGCAGGGCGTGCCGACCAGCAGCGTCCGTTTATCCCGCGTTTGGAGGATTTGTTTGAGAACCTCGGTGTCCGCGTTGCTCTGGAGGTATTTGGAGCCAGCCCCGTTCAGGAAGGACGCAAGGTCGTTGGTGACGAAGCGCTGAGTGGAGAGGCGTTGGGGATCATAGTTGACCCCGCTGAAGCAGCCGAAATGCCCCGTCTGCGCGATGGCGAGGACGGCACCGCCCGAGGAGGCCCGGTAAAGTTGCTGTTTGTCGAGTAGTTTGGCGGATTCGGCGGTCAGCGGAGTGCGGTTCTCCAGACGAGGGGGATTGCGTTTCAGACAGATGTCGGCGCAGGCCCCGCAATGGACGCAGGCGGTGCTGTCCACCTGGGGCACGAAGAAGCCTTCGGAGGAGAGGCCGAGGTGAATGCACGTTTTGGGGCAGACGGCGGCGCAGGCCCCGCAGCCGTAACAAGAGTCGATGTTGGCGACAGTGGCGGGCATTATGGTTTTCCGAGGAGGTTGAGCCATCCTGAGACGATGGTTTTCGGGAGAAGAGGCGCGGATAGGGGCGACGAGGAGACCTCGCGCAGGCTCTCCAGGTTTCCAGCGTAGGTCAACTTGTCGAGATTGACTACTTCCGCCAATTCGTTCTTGACGAGGTGCCGAATGAGCGCGAAGTCGATGAAGCCGGCACCGCCTGTGACGATGACTTTTCGCATAAAGAGCCTTTTTCGAAAGTGAGAAAGGATGAATTGCGAGCTAGGTTAATATATTCCTTTTGCCGGGTCATTGCAAAAACCTGGGACGATTGCTTAGAATCCGAGTTTCAGATAGAGGGTTTGTCCGAGTTTTTGAGACGCCTTCCAAACGGGGAGCAGGAGATTGTCGATGAGAATAATGGCGGTGACGACGAGGAGGGCGAGGAGGACGGCTGCGCCGAACAGGGGGATGTCCGAATGGATGTTTTGGCAGAGGGCGCGTCCTGCCACTGCGAGCAGTTGCCTGGCATAGAAGGTGGAATGAAGCAGATAAATTGCGAAGCAGGAGGTGGCAAGATGGTTGACGAAGGCGGACTGGAATTGGAGTTTGCCAAAGAACAGGAAGAGCAGGATCGCATTTAGAATGAGGATGGGGCTTGTGTAGTAGAAGCAGAGGCGCCAGGTCAGAGGACGCAGGGAAGGCAGGAAGAGGTAGGTGGTAACAATCAGGAGATTCAAGAAAAGATAGGCACCGGCCAGTTGGAACGTGGAGAGGCGCTGCCATCGTTCCTGGTACTCGTGGAGAAGACGTCCCAATGTGTACAGGAACATGAAATGGACCAGATTCTTGCCCAATTCCAGGGATGGGTCTGTTCGAAATTGCGCAATCCAGACGGAAATGAATCCCAGTGCCGCCAGAAGGTACCACTTCCTAGAAAGAATGCCATTTCCCAAAAACTCGTTCAGCATGGGGGAGACCAAGTACAGATAGAGGTAGGTTCGGACAAACCAGAACCGCGTATTGGAAAGAAACAGCAGCGACAGCCCTTTTTGCAATGCCCCTTGCCCGGTCAGAACTCCATGCACGATATTGGGCAGGCTGTAGACAAACAGGATGGCGAGAAAGCGAAGAAACCCCTTGGAACTGGGTTTGATGGAGAAATAACCGCTCAGCAGGACAAATACGACAACCCCGATGTGCAACGGCATCTGTAGTGCCTTGAACGCAAGGCTGGAATGATGGGGCTGCAGGTAGAAATGGAGCACATGGTAGAGGACAATGAAATACTGCGATAGAAGCCGCAGCAGTTCAAAGTTGCTCTGCCGCATGGGCTTGACGGTTTGGCATAGAACTTGAGGCATGAGGAAGTCGCTTGAACCGTTAATTGGCCGGCACGAAGATTTGGTTGTCTTTGATGACGAACTGCCTTCTGAAGTCAATCGTGTAGCATTGTGAGGTATGGCCGAAGGGGAAACCCTTGTAGGTTGGCTTGTTGACGCGCTTCGCCACATCCTCCAGAATGGGGTCGATTTCCTGTGGGGTTCCGCAACGAGTGAAATCCGCGAAAACCACGGCAGCACACTCCTGGAAGAAACCTCCGTCGATCAATTCGTCAAAACACTGTTTGATTTGTTCCACGGTTCGATGGACACATTCGACGATGATGATGCGCCCCTTGGTGTCCGGCTTGAAGGAAGATTTCCAGACGCGTGTATATCGTTCGAGATGACCGGCCAGAGGCAAGCCGCTGCAATCGCCAGGAATAATCGGGGTGACGGGCACGGGACCAATGGCAAGTCCATGGTGCATTTGCTTCATTTCCTCAATGCAATCTAGCTTTAATCCCACAATGGAGCCTGACATGGGACCGGCGATGGGCTGGCCGATGTTTTTGCCTTGGAAGGCGCAAAGGAGGATTGTAATGTCGCTGTAACCTTGAAAGCGGAGATTGTCCCGGCGTTTGAGTTTACTGAAGTCCAGGTTGTTCAGCAGTTCCTGGCTGCCGCTTCCTCCTCTGACGCAAAGAATCATGTCTACTTCGTCGTCGTTCCAGGCATTGTAGAAATCCTCCAGACGCGCCTCCAGGGGGGCGGAGGATTTTCCCTTTGGCGGTTTGTCGAAAGCATGCGCTCCCAGTTTGATCTTATAGCCGGCGGCTCGAAGCAGTTCGATACCGCGCTTATGGGATGGGGAGCCAGGATAGGAGGCTGGGGAGATTAAGGCAATGGTCTTGACTTCAGGCGGGAAGACGCCGGCATAGCGTTGCTCGCTAGCCTTGATTTCCTTGTGGAGTTCGGCGTCCTGGGCGTCAGTGGATAGGAATGTTGCTGCAATCATGGCCAGAAGAAGGTGTCTGAGTTTCATTGGTTGGGATGGCGTGCTATTTTTGCGTGGGTGTGGTATCTTTGAGGAGTTCCAGCCATTGGGAAACAATGACTTTACGGGAGAAATGCTCCTGGTAGGTCTGGAGTGCGCGTTGTTGCATTTCGGTAAGTTTTTCTGGGTGTTGGAGGAGGTTTGCGAGTCGGTCTGCCACCTCAGGAATGTGGTTGCGGTCAAATTGGAATCCGATATCGTAGTCACGGCAATATTGGGTGAGGCTGCAATCTTCGGGACCCGAGAAGAGAACGGGGCGTCCTGTGGCGAAAGCACCGAAGCATTTGGAGGGGACGACGATGCCGTCCCAATTTTCGCGGAGGGAAATCAAATGGATGTCGGCGGAGGCGAGTCGAGGAAGCAGTTCGCCTTCGCGCAGGAAGCTGGCAAGCCGGATGTTGGTGTCTTCTTCGGTGAGGCAAGCGGTTTGCTGTTGGTATTTGTTGCCGTATCCTGCAAAGCAGAATCCGACGTCGAGGTTTCGTTTCCGGCATTCGCGCGCGAGTTCGATGAAGGGATGGATATCGTGAGCATATCCGATGGTGCCAGAGTAGAGGAGGGCAAGTTTGGCATTGCCGAAGAGTTCCTTTCGAATGCCTGGGTCAACGGGAGGCAGGGAATCGTTTTCCTGAACTGCCCATGGAGTGAGGGTGCGCTCTTCTGCCTTGTGGTGGTAGCCTTGGAGACGTTTCCGCATGCAGGAGCCGATGTCTACCATTACGTTCACTCTTCGGTAGGCCCAGGCCGCAATCCATTTGAAACATTGTGCGAACCAGACGATCCAGGCAGGGAAGTTTACGAGGACGGCCTCGGGGTACAGGTCGAATACCCAATGAATGAGTTTCGCTTGGGGAAGTTTCCACCGCAGGAACGGGAACATCAGGTAACTGAATTGGGGATCCGTGCCGAGAATAACCACGTCAAAGGAATCTTTTTTGACCGCGTGCGTCCATTTCATTTGCAGGACAGCGGAGTTGGCAAGTCGTCCAATGCTCCAGCCTTGTCGGGTGCAAGGGAAGGAGAAACGGCGAATGTTTACGCCGTGCCAGGTTTCCCGTCTCAGCAGGTTTGCATAGGAGCGGAAGACACGGTTGCCCGTGAAGACGGTGACCTCATGCCCGGCAGAGACCAGGTCTTCGGCAAGGTGGCTGAAGAGACGCGAGGAAACCACCTGGCTGGGGTGGAAGTAGTGGTAGAGAAGAAGGATTCGTGACATCGTTCGTTATCCTTTGTCACCGTTTGCACGATATTGGAGTTCTTTCATCTTGAGATTGATGAAATATTCGTAGATAGAGCGGAGCACGGCGTAATGGAAGCCGGCTCGTCCGTCCAGGAAACCGAGTTTGAGAAAGTAGAGCACGCCGAACATCCAGAACGGACGCAGGGGGAGGCGGTACATCAACTGCTTGAGTGCTTTTCGGCGGAGCATGGGGTCGCGTCCGAACAGGTCGCGCCAGGCAATCGGTGCGCTGCGTTCTTCGAGCAGGCGGTTTGCTTCCATTGTGGAGTAGCGGTTGTGGCGGTGAATCCACCAGGCGACGCCGTTGCGGAAGGGGTGGTGGACGAAGCGCTCGCCGCGCAGGTAGGCCAGGCGCCCGTCGCAATGGTACTCCTCATTGATGTCGCGCTCGACATGGACGGCGGAGCGTCGCAGCAGGCGTCCGCTCCAGGTATTGGAGCCGATTCCGTGCTTGAGCCAGGTCCCGAAGAACATGTCCTTGCGCTGGAAATGGAAGATGCCCACGTCCGCGTTGGCAGTGTCTGCAATGGCGGTGCGGATGACGTTGCCGAGCGCGGCTCCCCACCGTTCGTCCGCGTCCACCATCAGAACCCATTCGCCAGGGTATTCGACGGTTTCCAGCGCGGCGTTGCGCTGGTTGGCATAGTTGTCGAACTTGCGCTGGAAGACACGTGCGCCTTGTTGTTTTGCGAGTTCGACGGTGCGGTCGGTGCTGAAGGAATCGAACACGACGATGTCCTCGCACCATTCGCGGAGCGCCTGAATGCACTCCACGATGTTGCGTTCCTCGTTGAGGGTGAGGATGATGGCGGAGATGTTGGTCATTTCCAGAGGGGGTTTTTAGAGGTAATTGCAAAACTCTTATCCCAACCGCCTTCCCGGTGCGTCGCGATGGCTTCCTCGCTCAAATTCAGCGTGGTCGCCACGCTTCGCGTTCGCTCTTCGCCCTCGCTTGCGGCGTTTTGGCGGTGGTAGGGCGGTCGTTTTGCAATTACCTTTAAGGACAAAAGGTCAGTGTCGCATTAGGGAGAAGAGGAGATTTCCCAGTCCTTTGGGAAGCAGGAGAATTTTTTCAATCATGCGGCGTCTGCACCAGAAACTGCCCCAGTGCTTCAGATTGCGGTATCCTTCCCAACGTTCCAGGAAGGTATTGCCATCCCAAAGACGAACGAGATTGCTCAAGTGGGATTCGGAATTGCTGTACAAGGCGTGGAGTTCATTGTAATAAGCGGTTGGGAGATATGCTTTTGCAGTTTCTTCCAAATCGGTCAGGGTTTGCCTTCTGGCCTCCAGGCTGCGTCGAATGCCTTTTGTCATGAAGGTTCGATAGGCACCGCCCGTGGTATCGCCGCTGCCGAGGCGGTATTTCACCAACTTGCGGGAAATGGTGCGGAACGGATGGAAGATTTCTCCCGGTTTTTCTGCGCCGTCCACGGTCATCCGGCTGCAAAGGCCTCTTGCTTCGAAGGCGGCGCAATCGGAGGATTTTGGATGGGAGATGGGCTGGAAGTCATCGAACAGGGAGCGATGGCAGGCAATGGTTGCGCCGAGGTAGAAGTATCGCGCGCCTTCGATAATCTGGCGTGTTGTGCGTTGGTCCCAGCCGCCTGGCAGCAGTTTTTCTCCGATGACATTGCCATTGCCGTCCATTTCATCGTAGGAAGAGGCCATCACCATCGCCTTGCATCCTGAGGAAACCCAGTCCTCCGCAATGCAACTGGCGCGGAATGGATACGAGATGTCATCGCCATCTGCCTTGATGAGCAACTCGCCCGACGCCATGGAGCACAACTTCTGCCAGTTGCCAATGGTGCCCAGATTCGGTTCGTTTCGATTCAAAATGACCTTGTGGGGACCGTGATAGTTGCGGACGGTTTCTTGTACGATTTCCCACGTCCCGTCCTGGGAGTTGTCATCGGACACGAGAATCTCCAGGGGGTGGTAATCTTGTGCCAGGGCGGCCTGCAACGCTTCGCGGATGAGTTCCTTCTGGCGGCAGGACATCAGGCAAAAGGAAACGAGGGGCATATCAGACATGGTAGTGACTCTCCAATCGGAGGAATTATGCGCCGATGGTGAACTTGGCGAAACGTCCCAGGGCCGTTTTCAACAACTGGGCAAGCAGAAGCATTTCCGCCATAAAGAGGATTCCCGTCAGCACGAGGCAGAACGGGAGGGCAACGGTGGACTGCGCGTGGAGCCATTGGGCAACTGGCCACTGGCACTCGAGGAAGAAGAAATGCAGGAAATAGAGGGTGAAACTCAAATTGGCCAGCATGTCCAGCAGCCAGATTTTCTTGTCGCGCAGTTTGTCGAGGAGGATGACGGCGACAAAGATGAAGAGGATTTTCTGCAGAGTTTCATAGAAACCATTGCCGCTGCCAATGAGGAACGTACAGATTGCGCTGCCGCAGAGGGCAATCCAGAAGACGTTGTGGAAGAGGTTGTTCAAGGGTTCGCGGTATCGGCAGTAAAGCATTCCAAACAGGTAGGCGTGGAGGAAGAAGACATACATCTGTCCCCAGGAGAGGATGCGTGGCAGGGAGGTCGGCATTAGAAGCATTGTACGGACGGGGTGGAGCAGGAACGCTACCACGGAAAGGAAATAGACCGTCACAAAGGTTTCATTCTTGATGCGTACAAGCCAAGGAGAGATCACAAATACCAGAGTGATGAATGGAATGTACCAGTAGGGTCGTTGGGCGGTTCCGCAAATCAAGGTCTTGCTCAGTTCCTTGAGTCCAGTGGAGGCGGGGGTGAACGAGTTCAAGTATGCCACGTCGCATGCGCAGTTGACGAGGATGGTCAGGATACTCCAGATAAGATAGGGCAGAAGGATGTTCTGGAACTTCTTCTTGTAGTACAAGAACGGAGAATCCAACCGTTTGACGGCGACAAAATGGCAGAGATATCCGGAGATGAAGAGGAAGAAAATCGTGGCGTTCATAAAGAGGTCCTTGGCCAGGTTGAAGAACCCTGCAACCGTGCAGAAATGCCCAAGGACGATACAGGTGATGGCGAATCCCCGGAAATAGTGCATACCGTAGTCGAAGAGTTTCTTGTCTCCTTTGGGTCGCGGTGGGCGAGGGGCAGGTTTGGGAAGCAGGACTTCCAGAAGCCAAACGGCAAGCAGGAGGAGCAAGGTGCATCCCGCGCCGATGGGGGCCGCGCTGGGGTGGATATAGCCCGCTGTGATCGTCACGTTGGTGGTCTGAGGAATGGGGACTTTGTCTGGGAGGTTGGTCAGGCGTATCTTCAGACGATAGGATTTCCCTTGGCTCTGGTGCTGCCTTGGGAAAAGCATCTGTGCGGTGAACGTTTTGTTGGTGAAGAACGACTCCTGCGTGGAAATGGGGGTTTGCTCTGCCAGAGCCTGAAGGGTAAAGGACGCCTTGAGGAGACCGTCTGTCCCGTAACGAGGAAGAGATTGCCAATAGGAAATGAGACGAACTTCCTCCAGGTGATTGCGCTCTGCCGTGAAGTCAATGGTGATGGTTTCGCCTTGCAACAGTGCTTTGACATCCTCGCTGGAAAGTGTTTGTGGTTTGCCCCAATGGACTTTTACAGCGAAGAAAACGTACGCCAGAATGGTTAAGGTCAAAATGGCGGCTATGCGTAGGAACAACGGGCGTTTCCAAAGGGGAAGCGGGGAACCGTTTGCAGAAATGGAGGATTCCGTGGGATTCATCTTGCCTGGTCTAGAAAGGTTTTATTTTTCGAAGGAGGATTTTTCGGGAAGGATTTGCGTGAACGCATGAAGGACGCGTTGATTGAGTGCGTCAAGGTCTTCTTCCGTATCGAACGGATCTTGCAGGGCAAGGATTTCACTGGTTTGTTCCCGGATGGTTTTTTCAATGAGATTGATACGGTATTCACAGACATTGTAGGCACGCGAGCGGTCTGCGCGTGGGTGGAACGTGCCCTTGGCAAGTTGCCACCAAAGGAAAAGCCATTGATTGACGGAATCCTTGGAACGGAAACGGGAACCTGCGGTCTGCTCTAGGATTTTAGGCTCTTTTTCCCAGACTTCTTCCAAAATGCTTTTCAGGAAGGGATTCACGCTGTGAAAACGTCGAAAACCTGCAAATCGTTCGGGATAGAGGAATTGAAGGGAGAGTGTAAGAAGGTTGTTTCGAAGACCGTATGAGGGGAGGACGCACTTGCGCCAGTTGTGACGGAAGAAATTGCGTTTTGGAAAATGGCGGTTGATGATGCAAACATCGTTTAATTGTCGGTAATTCCAGGATTCAAAGTTTTCCAGAATCAGGGGGTATTCGGTGAATTGCAGGCAGGGGAGACCGGTTTTATTGGCGAAGAACGTCTCGGGAGGGAGTGGTCTCAAAGGAAAGGTATCATCGTTGAAGTAGATAAAACGTTCGGCGAGTTCCGGGATACGGTGAAGATGCACTTCAATGGCATTGGAACTGAAGACAGGTCGGTATTGTTCCGGTATGAAGTCTTCATGGCGAACGATGTGCAATTTGGGATGGTCGGTGTTTAGGAAATTAGGCAGGTGTCCCCAGGTGAGAAAATGGATTTTGTGAATCCAGGGCATGAACTTCTCGAAGCCACGGAACAAAAACGGAAGATACCCCCAGTCCTTGTAGCGGCAGGCCGCGTTGGCGTCCGTGACCTTCACAGGAGAATACTTTGCTTTTTCCGCCTGCCAGGCGGGGTCGCTGCCATCGACCCACGGCAACACAATGTCAATGTCAAAACTCATGATTTAACTGCCTATGACAAGTTTGGAGAGTTTTCCAAGGGACTTTTTAAGAGGGAGTGAGACGCAAAGAAGATCTGGAATGAAAAGGAGAGCGTACAGGATACCGCCGACTGTCAAGACGAGACCTGTTCCATGAAAATTCTATTGCAGTTCTCGTTTCTTCAGGAAGTGTGCAGGATTGCCGCCTACGACGGTCCAGGCGTCCACGTCCTTGAAGACCGATGCCCGTGCCCCGACCACGGCACCTTGGTGAACCGTGACTCCCATCCCGATGAAGGCGTCCGCCGCAATCCAGACCTGGTCTTCCATGACGATGGGTGCGAAGACGAGGGGAAGGTTGCCCTTGGTGATGTCATGGGAGGCGGTG